>JBEIHA010000028.1:0-16273 GCA_040381635.1 Pseudobdellovibrionaceae bacterium | reverse complement strand
CGCGATTCGCGCCCTATTGGTTCCGGATTCAGAATACAAATCTCGGACAACAGAAAATCGATGCTTTGCGCTGCCGCAGCGGCAGCGCGCCGCGTCAACTCAATCTCTAGACTACAAACTGGCTTTCAATGTCGTACCCAAATCGGCCGGCGAACGGGCGATTTTACAGCCCGCGCTCTGCAAAGCTTCGAACTTAGCTTCCGCCGTGCCCTTGCCGCCGCTGATGATCGCACCCGCGTGGCCCATGCGCTTGCCTTTGGGCGCCGTCGATCCCGCGATAAAGCAAGTGACCGGTTTTTTGAATTCGCGCTTTATATACTCAGCCGCTTCTTCTTCTGCGCTGCCGCCGATTTCGCCGATCATGATGACCGCGTCGGTGTCCTTATCTTTGTTGTAAAGCTCAAGAACATCGATGAAGTTCGTGCCATTGACCGGATCGCCACCGATACCCACGCACGTGGATTGGCCAAGACCCAATGACGTTAATTGGAAAACCGCTTCGTACGTCAGAGTTCCAGAGCGCGACAAGACACCGATGCGTCCGGGTTTGTGAATATGGCCGGGCATGATGCCGATTTTACATTCGCCGGGCGTGATCACGCCGGGGCAGTTGGGTCCCACCAAACGCGACTTTGTGCCTTGCATATAGCGTTTCACCGCCACCATATCCATCACCGGAATTCCTTCGGTAATACACACGATCAGCGCGATCCCTGCGTCGACTGCCTCCATGATCGCATCGGCCGCGAAAGGAGGCGGAACATAAATCACCGATGCATTCGCACCGGTCTTCTTTACAGCTTCATCTACCGTATCGAATACGGGTAAATTCAGGTGCTTCGTGCCACCTTTACCGGGGGTCACTCCGCCGACCATTTTGGTCCCGTAAGCGATCGCTTGTTCCGAGTGAAACGTGCCCTGTGAACCCGTGAATCCCTGGCAAATCACTTTGGTGTTTTTATCGATCAGGATAGCCATTATTTTGCTCCTTTTGCGGCGTCTCTAACGGCGGCAACGATAGCTTTAGCCGCGCTACCTAAATCATCGGCGGGGGTGATGTTGAGCCCGCTTTCCTTCAAAATCTTCTTACCTAGTTCCACGTTTGTGCCTTGCAAACGGACGACAAGGGGCACTTTGAGTCCAAGTTCCTTCGTGGCCGCGATCACGCCCTCGGCAATGATGTCGCACTTCATGATACCGCCGAAAATATTGACTAATATGCCCTTCACGTTCGGATCCTTAAGGATCAACTTGAAGGCGTTGGTCACTTTCTCTTTGTTGGCGCCGCCGCCGACGTCCAAGAAATTTGCCGGATTACCGCCACTGAGTTTGATGATGTCCATTGTGGCCATCGCCAATCCCGCGCCGTTCACTAGACAACCGATATTGCCATCGAGCTTAATGAAAGCCAGATCAAACTTTGAGGCTTCGACCTCCGTAGGATCTTCTTCACCCGTATCGCGCATTTCAATGACGTCGGGATGGCGGAACAATGCATTCGAATCGAAGTTCAATTTGCAATCCAGCGGGATCACGCTGCCGTCGCCGGTTTCCACCAGTGGATTGATTTCGGCCATCGCGCAATCGTACTTTTTAAATACTTCCGCTAAACCTAAAAGCACTTTCACCGCGTTGCTTGCGGCTTTGTCACGAAAGCCCAATTGATAAGCCATTTGGCGCGCCTGGAACGGCTGCATACCCACGGCCGGGTCGATCACCACTTTGATGATTTTTTCTGGGTGCTTTTCGGCAACTTCTTCGATATCCATCCCGCCTTCGGCGGAGCCCATCATGATCGGTCGACCGTAGTGTCGGTCGACCAGCATGGCGACGTAGTACTCCTTTTTGATGTCGCAACCTTGTTCGATGTACACTTTGCGCACCAAACGACCTTCTGCGCCCGTCTGCGGCGTGACCAAGGTCATCCCCAAAATTTTTGCGGAAAGCGACTTCACTTCATCGAGGGATTTGGCCACCTTGATGCCGCCGCCTTTACCGCGACCGCCGGCGTGCACTTGTGCCTTAACGACCCAAACACTACCGCCGATTTTTTGCGCGGCCTTGACGGCCTCTTCGGGGGTGGAGGCGATTTCACCCTTGAGCAATGGGATGTCGAATTTCTTTAGAAGCTCTTTGGCCTGATACTCATGAATATTCATGTGTCTCTCTTGGAAAAGTTTAGTACCTGACGATATCAGGTTCCTATTTCCTAGGCACTCACTTCTTGTAGAACTCTGCGCAAGGCTTTTCGCCCTCAATCAGTTTCACAAACCCCTTGTTCTTCATAGGGTCCGGGTCTTTGGCCCAGGACGGACGGACCTGACCCGCAAATTCCGAATACGGGTAGTACATGTTAGACACTCGAGAAAAGCGCACATTTATGCCTTTGCGCTGATATTGATCCAAAATGCGCGCGGCGACTTCTTTGGCCTCAACGTACAGCGAATATCCGTCTTCGGGCGAACTCACTCCATCTAAATATTTTTGAGCTTCGAACGGACAAAGAAATGAACGCGCAAAGGGATTTTCATTCTTCGCCGAAAAACTGGTGCTGAACTGTCGGCGCTGAAAAACCACGTGAAAAATAGCGTCAGGCTTTGGATCGTCGCGTTTCGGACTGTATTTGTCGACCCGGTTGATGATCGTCCAGCCGATGGCCTCCATGAGCACTTCGGCACCAGGGGCATCGCATCTATTGGCGAAATACCCTGTCGCCAGGGTCTCTGAAAAAATCAATCGCGACAGGACCTCGTGATCCGAAAAGTTAAGGGCTTCGGCCGCTTCCCTCGCTTTAGCTTCCTCTTGCGAGGAAGCGGGTTTGCATTTCATGATTTCGATGGGCTTCGTCACCGGTTTGCGCGACCGCACCGTCGCCTTCGCCGGTGCCTTCGCCGTCGCGGGAGGACTGCCCAGTGACTCGGGCGGCGGACTCTGCGCAAAGCTGGCCGGACCGCTCAACACGGCAAAGAGTAACAATCCCCTCATCATAGCCCCTAAACGTTAAGTTTCCCTAAGGCGTCTACTAAATCCTGCACCGCTTTGGTGGAGTTTGTAAGTCCAGCGCGCTCCTCGTCATTCAATTTCACTTCGATCACTTGTTCGAGGCCACGACCGCCAAGCTTACACAGAACGCCGATAAACAAATTTTTGATACCGTATTCGCCCTGAAGAAAAGCCGCGCAGGGCAAAATGCGCCCCTGATCGCGCAAGATAGATTCGGCCATTTGTACGGCGCTGGCGGAGGGAGCGTAATAGGCTGATCCCGTCTTCAGCAGAGCAACGATCTCGGCGCCGCCTTCGCGCGTGCGCTTAACCAAAGCGTCAACTCGTTCCTTCGGCAATATTTCTAGTAGCGGCACTCCACCCACCGAGCAATGGCGAGGCATCGGCACCATCGTGTCGCCGTGTCCACCAAGTACGAAAGCTTGAACATCCTTTACCGAACATTTCAATTCTTCGGCGATAAACGAGCGGAAGCGGGCACCGTCCAAAACGCCGGCCATACCGATCACGCGTTCACGCGGGAAATCGAGCTCTTTCATCGCCACGTAAGCCATCGCATCCAGAGGATTGCTGACAACGATCACCACGCTGTTGGGTGAGTGTTCACGAATGCCCTTACAGACATCCTTCATGATCTTGCTATTGGTCGCCAACAAGTCATCACGGCTCATCCCCGGTTTGCGCGGAATTCCCGCGGTGATGATCACGACGTCCGAACCGGCGGTGTCTTTGTAGTCTGAGGTTCCGGTGATGCGCGCGTCGAATTGCTCCACCGGAGAGGCCTCAAACAAGTCCAACGCTTTGCCCTTAGCCGCACCATCATTGATGTCGACAAGAACAACATCGCCAAGTTCTTTTGCGGCTGCCCAATGTGCACAAGTGGATCCAACAAAGCCCGCACCAACGACAGTAATTTTCTTACGAGTGTGTTTCATAAAAGCCTTTCAATAGTGATTCGAGAAATATTAGACAACTTCCTTGCAAGGGACACTAGTTTTTGTACAATAAAGGATTCTTTCTCCAGTTCTTCTTAGCTAAGCGGGTTTTGCGCCGTGGCATCGATGCAGCAGTTGGCTCTTCAGGACGTGTCCATCGATTTCGGCGATGGGCCTATCCTCAAAAAAGTAAATCTCGCGATCGCGCCGGGCGAAAGCCTCGTGCTTATCGGGCCGAGTGGCGTCGGGAAATCCCTAGTGCTGAAGCTCTTCGCAGGCCTTTTACGACCAACGGCGGGACGCGTGGTGATTGAGGGTCACGACCTGCAAGACTTAAGCTCAAGCGCCAGAAAAGACTTGCAGTTGAAGATGGGCATGCTTTTTCAGAAAAACGCTCTCTTCGATTCGCTTTCGGTAGCTGAGAACATCGCCTTTCCGATGCGGGAAAAATCCAACCTGACGGAAGCCCAAATTCAGGAGCGCGTCGCTTATTTCCTCGATGCCGTCGGAATATCCCACGCGGCCGCACTCTTCCCCGACGAAATTTCGGGAGGAATGCAAAAGCGACTGGGCATTGCACGCGCTCTGGCGCTTAAACCCCAAATTGTACTTTACGACGATCCGACGGCCGGGCTCGATCCAATTACCAGTCGACGCATCGTCGACCTTATTCTTCAATTGCGGCGAGAGAACAATTCGACCCTGGTTGCAGTCACCAATGACATGGCGCGCGCCTATCAGCTCGCCGACCGAATCACCATGGTCGTCGACGGAGAACTGATCGTCACCGGTCCCAAGGCGCAAACGCTCGCCCACAAAGATCCGCGCGTCGCCCAATTTGTTCGCGGCGAACTCATTGGTCCGTTGACCGGGGCGCTCACATGATCGCCTTTCACAAAGTACACAAAAGTTTCGGCACCCACCAAGTCCTGAAGGGCATCACGTTTGAAATTCCAGAAGGCCAAATTCTATTCATCCTTGGCACTTCGGGAACGGGCAAAAGCGTTTTGCTGAAAAACATCGTCGGGCTTATGCAGCCAACTTCCGGTGAAATCTTCGTCGACGGCACCGAAGTATCGCGGCTCGAGGAAGAACAGCTTTTTCCCATCCGCAAGAAATGCGGCATGGTGTTTCAGCATCCCGCGCTTTTTGACTCGCTCAGCGTTTTTGAAAACGTCGCTTTCGGATTGCGCAAGCATTCACCCGAGTTGAGCGAATCTCAATTGCGAGAGCGTGTGATCGAATGCCTGTCGCTGGTGCATCTCAATAACGTAGAAAACAAAATGCCATATGACATTTCTTACGGGATGCAAAAGAGGGTAAGCTTAGCGCGCACCGTGGCCATCAGTCCGCGCATTCTTTTGTTCGACGAACCTACGACAGGCCTGGACCCGGTCACCACCCGCGCTATCAACCACCTGATTTTCGAGCTCTCGCGCAAACTAAAGACAACTTCCATCGTAGTTAGCCACGATATGCAATGCGCGCTCGAAATCGCCGACCGAATCATCATGTTGGACGCCGGCGAAATCGTTGCGCAGGGCAAGCCCGAGGAATTGAAGAAAAGTGCGCATCCGCTGGTGCGTGATTTTTTGAAAGAGGCTTTGAATGCTTAAAGCCTTACTTCAAATAGTCGACGACATCGGTGAATGTTTGCTTTTTCTGCGTCTCGTGATGCGGACCGCTTTTCGCTATCCTTGCACTTGGGAAAGCGTTTGCGAACAGACTTGGAAGGTCACCGTACAAAGCACGGCCACCACGGCCATGGCCGGATTCTTCGTCGGTGCTATTATGACCGTGCAGTTCACCTTACAACTCAAAGGTTTCGGAGCCCTCGGTTACCTGGGCGGATTGTCGACAAGCGCTACGGTTCGTGAAATCGGCCCATTACTTATCGCCTTTTTGCTCAGCGGAAAGGTGGGGGCCTACACCTCGGCTGAACTAGGTACCATGCGGGTGACCGAGCAGATCGATGCTATTCGCTGCTTGGGCGCGAACCCGATTCAAGAAATTATCTTGCCGCGCTTTCTTGGCATCATTATCTCCAGCTTTTTCCTGCTCGCGGCAGGACTGATCATGTCGATATTCGGCGGTATGCTGCTGGGCTCGGTTTTTTCTGGCATCAACCCCGAAGAGTACATACGCCATATCCCCACCATCGTTAGTCCATTCAGCATAGGTGTGGGACTGTTTAAGTGTATGACCTTCGCGCTGATTTTAGCTTCGGTCTGCACTTCCAAAGGTTACGCGGCTTCCGGCGGCGCGAAAGGTGTTGGCCGCGCCGTCGTCAGCACGGCCGTCATGACCATGGTGGGTATAGTTGTTTTCGACTGGTTCACCAGTTTACTCGCAGATACGGCCCTTCATTTGTTTGCGGAGGGCCTATGACCGCCACGATAAGTGAAATCAGCATCTTTCTTTCTCGCTCACTACGCGCCCTGTTTACTCCGCCCTATCGCCCGAAAGACATATTTTTTCAGCTCGAGTTCGTCGGCTGGCAAAGTCTACCGGTGATTTTGTTCTGCGTAAGCTTCGCGGCGATCGTGACAATCATCGAATCGTCCTTTCACATGAAAATTGTCGTACAGAATGATGCGCTGGTTCCCGGTTTTGCAGCTCTCCTTATATTGCGCGAACTTGGCGTGGTGGTCAGTGCTCTTTTGTTAACCTCGCGGGTGGGTGCCGGCCTCGCCGCCGAAGTGGGCACTATGCAAATCACCGAACAGAACGACGCACTTCGCATGCTCGGCATCGATCCCATCCGCTTTCTGGTGGTACCGCGGTTTATCGCCTGCGTGATCGGCGGCTTCTTGCTCAGCCTCATCGCTAACTTAGTGTGTTTGTATTGTGCTATGCTTGTGTCCGAGGCTAAGCTTGGATATTCGAGTGGCGCATTCATCACCGGGATGAGGGCGTTCGTTTCTTTCCAAGATTTGGTTTTCGCAACGATCAAGGGCGCTTGTTTCGGCGCCGTGATCCCGCTGGTCAGCTGCTTCTTCGGATTCCGCTGCAAAAGCGGAGCGGAGGGCGTGGGTCTGGCCACCACGAATTCTGTCGTGGTTTCGTCCGTTTTGATTATATTTTTAGATTTTGTGCTCACTTACGTGTTCTCGCACTTTTATTAAGAGGAATGTTGCTCATGAAGCCACAGACTAAAGTTGGAATGATGTTCGTCGCCGCCCTCGTGCTCGTCGTGATCTTCGCGTTCGCGTTGGGAAAGGTGAATCCATTTTCAGACGCCTATGAGCTTAAGCTGGCCTTTAACTTCGCCGGCGGGATCGAAGTCGGATCCCCGGTCCGCGTGATGGGCATCAAAGTGGGTAAAGTTCGGTCGATCGACTTCAATCCCGAATTCAAAATGCCGGATTCGGGCGAAGAAGTGAAATTGATGATCACCATCTCGGTCGACAAGCGCGCCTGGTCTAGTTTGCGGGAGGATAGCAAGTTCTTTATCAATCTGGCGGGGGTGATCGGTGAAAAGTTCCTGGAAATTAGCCCTGGTTCGATCGATAAAACCGAACTGAAAGACGGCCAGGTCATTCGTGGTGAAGATCCCCCACGTATCGACCAGTTGATTTCGCAAAGCTACGCCTTGGCTGGAAAAGTTCTTGAGATGGTGAACAAGAACGAAGGTTCAGTGGTCGAAACCATCGAAACATTGAACAAACTGGTCCTGAACTTCGACAATGCCTTAAAGCAGCTTGAGAAAACCTCGCGTGATCCGGAAGTTACGAAGATTGTTAAAAATTTAAGCGTTATTATGTCCGACGGCGCTTTCTTCAGCCAAAAGCTTCGCACACCCGAAGGGATGGAGACCATGGCCCTGATCAACAAGCTGATCAAGCGTCTCGAGCCAATAGACGGCCCGGCCATCAAGAAGTTCTTCCAAGAAGAAGGCATTAAAGCCAAGCTCTTCTAGGCACACCGGACCGAACACAGATTCAAAAAAAAACCCCCGATGCGTGCATCGAGGGTTTTTTGATTCGCAATCACTTGCGAAATCTAACTACTTCTTTTTGCGAGCAACTTTTTTCGTAGCTTTTTTCTTAGTAGCTTTTTTAGCTGCTTTTTTCTTCTTAGCCATTTTGTCTCCTCCCCGGATGAGTTAGCGTTTCACTAATTTAAACGCTTAGATTCTCTTTTAGTTTAACCGGGTCACCAAAACCGTCAATAGCAAATTCAAAAAAAATCATGATTTTTGCTTGAAGTGAGTTCCGGAGGTTCATGTGGCACTCACTTTATTCGCAATTTCGATGTTCGGAAACGTGTCCGCGCTTCGAATTTTCTCTCATTTCGGATCGCGCGCGCTGATTTCATCACAGCATCTGACAAAAATTGGCACAGGGTCGTGTACGCTCATCAACGTTGCGCTTTTTTTCTTCGCACGCGATCTGATTTCCGCAGTTATTGCGGTGATGTGCGCGCTCTTCGCGATCTTTTTTTCTCTTCTGCTTTACGAGCGTCGACAAATTGACGCTCTCAAAAGAGAAGTGCCCGCTTTTCTCGATCGTTGGATTCTCAATATGAAACTTGGGAACGCGCTGTCCACCGCTCGCACAGCAGCTTTGCAGGACTTGAATGGTCGCGCGAAAGCACTACTCGAACCCGTTTTCTTAAGTCCTTCTTCCAATCATCGCGCGCATCTGATTCTGGACGAAAAAGTTCTCCCGGAGCTTCTCGAATTGAGTCAGTCCCCACACTCCGCACTGTCGCGGCTCGAGTGCGCGCGCGATTGGATTCGAAAGTCGGATGAGTTCCGACGTAAGTCCGGACAAGCCGCTCGTCAAAGCACCATTCAGGCGGTTGTTTTGCTGTTTCTGCTGATTGCTTTAGCTATTTTCACCGTTCAACGACATGGCTGGCGGCGGAACTCGGATCTCGTGACGGCATCATTCCTAATTTCCGGACTCGGATTGATCACGATGCGGCATTTATCGGAGAAAAGACGATGGAAAATCTAATTCCGCCCCTCTTGCGCGCTTTGCGTGAAGTGAAGTGGCTGATGAACTCAGGAAAATCGATGAACGAAGCGTTTCAAATCTATCTCGAACGGACAAATGACGACTTGGCATCGCGTTTGCGCAAATTGTGGATTCTGAAGAATCAGGCCATCCGTGTAAACCCTCTTTCAGAAAAACTACCCACGTACTTTCAACGTGCGTTCTGGCAACTCGTTGAACGTGGTTGCCGAGGTGAACCAACGCTCGACGCGCTCACCGCTCTCGAATACGAAGTCGAGCGGGCGGCGCAATCCGAACTAGACGATCACATTGCCGTCCTGCCATTGAAAATGCTGCTGCCGCTGCTTTTGTTCCAGTTTCCGGCCTATTTGATCTTGTTACTCGGTCCCTTATTGCGCGAACTCCAGCGCCAGCTCGGAGGTTAAATGCGAATGCTGGTTCTTGCTCTGACCATCTTAAATCCCACTGCCGCCTTCGGACGGGCCGACCAAGATGCCTTTCATGCGATCGCACGCGCGAAAAGTGCGGCTGAAGTCCATCGTGTGGTCGAAGACTTTGAAAAATTGAAGATCTCCCGCGCTGCTTGCCGGCTCCAGATAAAGAAGAAACAAGTGCCTCTCGCCTGCTACGAGTCTCTTTTCTTGGAAATTAAGAAGGGACTTCACCCGCGATCGATCGATCGAATTAGACTCTCGGCTCGGTTAGACGAACTCTGCGCCGAAGCTGCACAAAAGTTTCAAATGCCCCGCGAATTTCCGCTCTCCATAGGTGTTTCCGCTCAGTGCCGAAAATACATTGCCGACGCCAATGAAATCCGCCGATACCGAGAGAGCAACCCCACTTGGTCCGATAATTGAAAAATGACCGGCATGTGGAAACGTTCGGTCCGCTTTGAAATCAAAGAATTGCTCGGTGAAGGAAGCCAGGGACAAGTTTATCGCGCCTTGAGGCGTGACCCGGGGACCGGACTTACGCAAACGGTGGCCGTCAAAATTCTCCATTCCGAGACCACGGTCGAATCTTGGAAAGACGAATTCCAGTCGCTGGCCAAGGTAAGATCACCGTATTGCGTGCAGGTTTTCGGGTTCGAGCGTTTGCAGAAGCGCCCGGCACTTGTTCTTGAGTACGTTGATGGGGTGCCGCTGGCGATCTTGGGTAGGTCCTGCGGGCTCGATGAAGCCGATATTCGCGAGATACTCGCGCAAGGCGAAGCCGCCATCCTTGATCTCTATAAGTTTGGTGCCTTTCACGGCGATCTCAGTCCAAATAACATCCTGATCGACGCTGAAGGACATTTGCGCCTACTTGATTTCGGATTGGCCAATTGTCGATCAGGTCTAGTCCGCGCCACACCTGAATTCGCCTCACCCGAACGTCTGTGCGGCGAAGTTGCGACCTTGGCTTCGGATACTTTTTCCCTTGGTCGTATTGAACAGTTCTTGCGCGGAACGAAGCCGTCAATGGATTCGTCCTCCCCGTATCTACACCCCGATCCGAAATTAAGAAGTTTGCGGGGATGGTTTCCCGAACCGGACCGACAAAAGAGCCTGGCCACCAAAGTGCGCGCCTTTCAAGCCTGGCGGGCACTCGCGCGTGAAACTAAAACGGCAACTCTAACTCGGGTTAGCCCACGCAAATCAGTGTCCCTAATTCTAGCTACTATAAGCGGATGTATACTTCTGGCACTTTCTAGTGCCGTACAAAGTACGAACTCGAAAAACGTTCCCGTTCTGCAGATACGCACTCACCGTTGGCACTATTTCCGACTCAACGGCAGTCCACTTGGCTATTCGCCCATAAGCCTTCCACTCGAAGCCGGCCGGACCTATGATTTGGAATGGACAACGGTTAACGGTTCGGGAACCCGCTCGATTCAGATGCAGCCCGGGGGAATCCACCGACTTTCGGATCGCGACTTCTCGCATTGAGTCTTCCTAATCTGCGCATAGAGCGGGTATTCCTTAAGGATGACAATAGATAAGCTGAATATACTGGAAACGCTGGTGGAAGAGCTTCTTAAGGAAACTCCCGAAGAAAAAGTCGTGCGCAACTGCATGAATGCCGCCGGGATTCCCGACAGCAAAGATCCCATCGATCGAATCAACAAAGTGCTGTTGGCGCTTCACTTCGAAGAAAAAGACAAAGGGATAAACGAATGAGCTCGAACGACAAAGAACAAGGCTTCGAAACGCGCGCCATTCATGCGGGACAAGATCCTGACCCGACGACCGGTGCGATCATGACACCTATATACATGACCTCGACGTACGTGCAGCAGTCGCCCGGCGTTCACAAGGGTTACGAGTACTCGCGTTCGCACAATCCCACGCGCAAAGCTTACGAAAATTGCATTGCCTCTTTAGAAAGCGGAAATTTCGGATACGCCTTCGCTTCCGGGTTGTCCGCGACAACCGTTTTATTGCAATTGTTTAAGTCCGGGGATCATGTCGTGGCTGGCGATGACATGTACGGCGGGACTTTTCGTTTGTTTGATAAGATCTACCGCAACAATGGCTTTGAATTCAGCTATGCGGATTTGACCAATCCAGCCAATTTCGAAAAAGCGGTGAAGCCGAACACGAAATTGCTGTGGCTGGAAACGCCGACCAATCCCATGTTGAAGCTCGTGGACATTGCCGCCTTGACGAAGCTCGCGCACGCGCGCGGGATCTTGGTTGCCGTCGACAACACTTTCATGAGCCCTTATTTCCAGCGCCCCCTAGAATTGGGTGCGGATCTCGTGATTCATTCCTCAACTAAATACATTGGTGGGCACAGCGATGTGATCGGCGGAATCATCGTTGGACGCGACCAAACTTTGAATGAACGTTTGTTTTTCTTGAGCAATGCGATGGGACCGGTGGCCTCCCCGTTTGACGCGTTTTTAGCTATGCGAAGCCTTAAAACCTTGGCCGTTCGTATGCGCGCCCATCAAGAAAACGCTTTCGAAGTGGTCAAGTTTTTGCGCACCCAATCCGCTAAGGTCGAAAAAGTCATTTATCCCGGCATGCCCGAACACCCCCAGCACGAGCTGGCCAAGCGCCAGATGTCCGGTTTTGGTGGAATCGTGACCCTCGTTTTGAAGGGCGGGATGAAAGAGACCCGAGCCTTCTTAGAAAACGTAAGGGTCTTTTCCTTGGCCGAAAGCTTAGGGGGAGTGGAATCCCTAGTGAATCATCCGGCCATAATGACCCACGCCTCGGTGCCGGCGGAAACCCGAAAAGCCTTAGGAATTTCAGATAGTCTTGTCCGTTTGAGCGTGGGAATCGAGACCCCCCAAGATTTGGTCCGCGACTTGGAACAGGCGCTGGCTAAGGTGTAGCTGGCCGCGTTGCTCATCGCGCCAAGTGCCCGTAAAGTTTGACAGCTTTGACTGTCCACGGCTAAATCCGAAGTTCGCTTTTCATCTGTAAAGTGGCCGGGTAGCTCAGTCGGTAGAGCAGAGGACTGAAAATCCTTGTGTCGGCGGTTCAATTCCGTCCTCGGCCACCACTTCAAAAGCCGACCTATGGTCGGCTTGCTGCCTCCCCTTCTTTTTCAGTGCTAATGTTGGCTCGCGTCCCGCGAGCTGCGCGCGTGAACGCTTGCTTGCGCCTTTGGCGCGGGGGCGATCGCTGCGCTCCGCTGATTCGAAGAAGGACGCGATCGCTGCGCTCCGCTTTTTCGAAGGAGGGCCGCGGTCGCTGCGCTCCGCTGATTCGAAGGCGGGGGCGGTCGCTTGCGCCTTCGGCGCTTACGTTTGGAATGACTCGTTTTCGATTAACAGTTGCTCGCCGACATCTACCGAGGGTGGGAGTGTGCCGATGGCAAATTCGATTGTGTGTTTCGCTTTGAAATAAACTTTCGAAAAACTCCATGGCCGAAAGTTTCGAATGATCTTTATTACGTGACCCTTTTCATCAATAAAAACTACGTCAATGGGGAATCTAACGAAGCTGTTATGTACCCAGTTGCAGTTGGGGAAGTACATTCCGTCGTAAGGATAGGGGCTTTTGCGGAACATGAATCCTATTAGCCTCGGCCAAAAAAATGTTGCGGCCTTAATGTTCTTTCCTATTTCTTGGCCTGTTCTCACGCGGATGACTTGCATATCAACATTCAATCGTAGATTTCTTTTCTCTAATTTTTATTTTCTGAATCGGCTGGACTTCGGCGATCGTCGAGATACCAATTGATGCCTTCAACCCGCTTAGCATAATCATTATACCAGATCGCCGTGGATTTTTCGTCAGAGTAAATTGTTTCTGTGTTCAACGAATGAGGAGGGGAAACCTCCTGGGTCCTGACTGTCTGAAACCTCGATTCAGGATAATGGCTAAAAACTTTTTCCAGCTCACTTTCGGGCTCGCCCGATCGCGGAATCCAGAAAACTGCTTCTAGCTTTTTCATCTCATCAAATGTGAAGGTTAACCGCTGATATCCGGTACCTGGCTCATCATAATTCCAAAGCTCCTGCTTACCTTTCAAAAGAACTCCTGATGGCTCGCCCAAAGAGTTTTTTACTTGATCCCGATTTTTATATTTATTGAGCATCGCTTTTGCGGCGTTGAAAGTTAAACTCAACTCTTCATAGTTTTGATGGGCAAGCTCGTGAGCGAGGATGCGCGCCAATCGATGTTTCTTCTCGAAAGCTGTATCGTAAAGAACAACGAATGCCCCTCCATGACTCGCCGGGTTCGGATAATCTTTCGATTTAGACATCCGGTATATCCCGTCTAAGGATTTAGGCCACAGAATCTCTGGCAAATCACTCAACGCCTCCAACACCCGTTCTCGCTCTTCCTCAGCCCACTTAATGCTCTTTTCTTTTTTGGTCCAATCCCTAGGGTGACCCTCCTTTAGCTTTTGATTCCAAAAATCATGACCCTTTCGTTTTTCTCGGCAACTGCCGGCGACCCGGGTAGCGCTTACGTATGTACCGTCTGTTTTATAATATGCACGACGAGGATGCGAGCGAACTCGATATAGTCCTTCAGAACATTTGACTTCAGTATTTGCAAAAGCAAATTCGCCGATAGTCATTAAGAACATGGGCAACAAAAAGATAAATTTACTTTCCAACATCGTCATCTCCCGAATCAAGAAAATCCAACTAAGTTCTTTATCCAATTGAGGAAGTATCAAAGGTCCGCCGCCTAGTGCTCCGCATTGAAACGCTTGCTTAACCACTTGAGATACCGAAGCCATTTATTTAATGAAAACTTCAGGTGAAACCTTGAATCGCTTGGATAAGGCTTTTACTTGCCGAAGGTTGAGTTCTCGTTGGCCCTTTAGAATCTGCGAAACGACGGGTTGTCCACCTAGCTCCTTAGCTAGGTCGGATTGATTTAGTCCCTGCAATTCCATCAAATACGCTAGCATCTCTGGTCCACTGGCGGTTGAGCCTTGGTAATGGCTTCGCTCATAGTCACCAACCAAATCAGTCAAGGTGTTAAAGTAAACCTCTGCTCCTTTATCTGAGAGCTTTTCGCCATTAATGTAGGAAATGAGTTTCTCTAGAACTTTAAGAGCCAAAGTGTGTTGAACTTTGTTGGTAATGGGCTGAAGCGGAAAAACCTGCACGAGCTTCATGTATGTTGGACTAACTTTCTGATTAGAACCTTTCACGTCCTCTTTCAGGGTATCAATTAGCTTTTTTGCGGCGCTCATAATTTCAATCCTTCCATTTATCTTTGTCGTATTCCGCGTGGGTCAAAACGTGAGTGACGAGAACAACTTTTGCGCCAAAGGCGATCTTGGTTATGGCCCTAATCTTGTTGCCACTAACGTCAAAAACCGTCTGTCCCTTAACAAAATCCACATTCCCACCAAACATCGCTCTTATATCCTGCGGGCTTCTAAAATCTGCTCCCACAACCAGCTTTGCCCATCGATCCAACGCCTTGCGGCTACTGGGGTGCTTTCGCCTGAACTCGTCAATAATGTTTTTTCCTAAAAGCCTCACCCATTAAGTATAGCAAATTGCAATAAAATGGACAAGTCCAATTATAGCAAATTGAGATATTCGATTAAACTACGCCGTCTGGTTCGCTGGTATCTAGGGTTGGAGTCCGAACAGCTAGGTCTTCCTGTCTTTAGGGACCTACCGATCGCGTGCAATCAATAAGTTATACTTCCTCGGCCACCATTTTCTATATCACACCCTCTTCTCGAGAAGCTGAATTTCGCCGTCTGATGTATTCATAAGTCTAGAATTCGTAAATCCGGCTTTTTCATAGGCTCGGATTGCGGCGAGATTACGGGAATCTGGATCTGTGATGACCAGGCCTATATTGGGTTTTAACAAAAGCTCGTCCGTAAACTGACGAATGAATTCGGATCCAATTCCTTTGCCGATCAAACTGGGGACACCAATGAACTGGTCGGTGCCAACTGTATTCGCGGGAAATTGAGACCTAAAGTCTGCGTCTTCCTCTACAAACCAGTAATTGATATAACCGATCGGTACTCCATTTTGAAAAACGATGTGAGGGAATACTAAGGCGTCCTCGATCATCATGTTATGGCGAATTTTAAATTTTGCGCAATCCGTCTCGGAATCCCACCAAGCACGGACATGTGGTCTCTGAAGCCATTGAAACAGGATTTCGAAATATTCCTCGGCTAGAGGCTTGAAATCAAACATCAACAGAACAATAAGCCGTCGACATGGTTTTGCTCAAAGTGGTTTCGAAACAACTTGATAGAAATCGTTGAGCCGCGTCTTAGACTCAAAATCAAACTTCTTGTAAGTTGAAAATCGACCGGAAAATTCCGCAAGATCCTTGGGAAATTTGCCCACAGTGTCCTCCGGGATTGGAAATGCCAATAATTCTGTCGCACCGTTCGATTTTGAAAGTGAAATTGCCGACTTTATCAATTCTTTGGAAATCCCGGCGCCACGTTGAGCTGGATCAACGTAAAGGCAGTGAATCATCCACGCATCCGAGTTCTTTGCCTCTTCGTTTTCTAAAAAATAATCATGCCCTATTTGGGTCTTGACTGGATCAATCGCGCACCAGCCGGCTGGTATTCCGTCTTGAAATGCAAGTAGACCAAAAATTCTGCCGCTTTTGATCCCATCCCGCAGCGCGATCTTCGCCAAGTTGCCGGTAGGGCAATTTTTCGGCTCGCTTCGGTGATTCATGCACCAACAATCGGAGCACTCTTGTGACCCTTCAAAGAGCTTCACTAAACTGTCCCAATTTTGCTCCGAAACACTTTCGACTTTAATCATTTCCAGTTCTTATGAAATAAAAAGAGGCTTGTAAAGAAAGATAATGCCAAGAACAAATCGCTGCTGACTGTACTTCCCATCGATTTTGGACGGCAAAATTTTGACTGGCACCAAACCGAAGGAAATGACATCAAAGCATCGGCGACTTAATGTGTGGT
>JBEIHA010000027.1:0-16510 GCA_040381635.1 Pseudobdellovibrionaceae bacterium | reverse complement strand
TAGACGGCACCCAAGATCACACCTAGGACGGCGATACCGCCAAACCATTTGTTCGCTTCGAAAGTGCCCAGCAGGATCAAAAATTCACCGACAAAACCATTGGTCAAAGGCACCGCGATCGACGAGAACGTGACGATCAAAAAGGCGATGGTGTAGATGGGCGCGGCCTTCGCCAATCCACCGTAATCAGCGATCACCCGAGTATGAGTGCGTTCGTAGATCATCCCGACCAGCAAGAAGAGGGCCCCGGTCGAAATCCCGTGATTCAACATTTGATAGTATCCGCCAGTGGTGCCGAACAAATTCAAAGCGAACAATCCCAGCATCACGTAACCCATATGGGAAACCGAAGAGTAGGCGACGAGCTTTTTGATGTCCGGTTGAACCATGGCGACCAAGGCGCCATAAATAATTCCCACCAAGCCCAAGAGCATTAAAAACGGCGCGAAGTACTCAGTGGCTTCCGGGAAGATCGGGAGAACAAAACGCATAAAGCCGTAAGTTCCCATTTTCAGCATCACCGCCGCCAGAACCACCGATCCCGGCGTCGGAGCTTCCACATGCGCATCGGGCAACCACGTGTGAACCGGAAACATCGGCACCTTGATTGCGAAGGCTACAGCAAAGGCTAAGAACAGCAAAGTTTGCGTATTTAAAAAATCGCCGGCCACGAACGGCACGTCGAGCTTGTAAAAATCCAAGATGCTCGCGCTCATCTGCCCCATTTGCTCTTGAGTCAGAAAGATCAGTGCGATGATCGCCACCAACATAAAGAGCGATCCGGCCATTGTGTAGATAAAGAACTTCATCGTGGCATACAGGCGCCGCGATCCACCCCAGATTCCGATCATCAGGTACATCGGAATCAGCGAGGCCTCGAAGAACGTGTAAAACAAAATCGCGTCCAAGGCCAAGAACGTACCGACCATACTGGTCAGCAAAAGAAACATGCAGATATGAAACGAGCGCACTTTCTTTTCAATGGCGGTCCACGAACCCAGAATTACCAATGGAGTAAGAAAGGTCGACAGAATCACCAGCCAAAACGAAATGCCATCGATGCCCACAAAGTAATTCACGCCGAACGTGGGAACCCAGGGCACTTTTTCGACCAGCTGCATGTTCGCGGTTGCTGGGTTGAATCGGTAAAACAGCAAACAGCTGATCGCGAAGTGCAGCAAGCTTAGGATGAAGGAAACGGGGCGAATCCATTTCTCTTGCGGAAGCAGCGCTACGATCAAAGCGAAAAGTAGCGGTGAAAATATCAATACGCTTAATAACATGATCTCTCCAATATCGAACTCAAGAGGACAGAACGATGGTCATCACGATGACCACGCCCAGAGCCATATACATGGCGTAGCTTTGCGTTTTGCCGTTTTGCACTGTCTTTACCAACTGGGCTAATCCCGAAACCAAATCACCGACAAAGTAAGTGGCCTTGTCGATGAAATTCACATCGATGTAAAGCCAAGTGGCTTTTGATACGTCCACCAAAGGATTGATGATTTTCCCGAAGTAAAATTCGTCTACGAAATATTTGCCTTCGACCAATCTGTAAACGGGCCCTAAAGCACCCGCAATCGCCTTAGGTCTTTCGGGATGGCGCACGTAACTGTCATAAGCGAACCAAGAGGCAACCCCCGCCAGAGCCACCGAAAATCCCATCAAAGCCCATTCCATCACCGCACTGCCATGACCCGCCTGGATTTTTGCGATCACCGGCTCTAACCAATGATGAAAGACGTTCGGTGGATGACCCGGCAGAACCTCGCCGATGACGTGCGGGATACCGATCCAACCGCCAACTACAGACAAGACCGCCAGAACAACCAACGGAATATACATCGTCGGGGGCGATTCATGGGGATGCACATCGGGGCTTACGCGCGACTTGCCCCAGAACGTCAGCGCCATCAAACGAGTCATATAAAAAGCCGTGCAAGCTGCCGTCACCGCACCGATAGCCCAAAGGGCCTTGCTGCCATGCGGACTTGAAAACGCCTGCCAAAGAATTTCATCCTTGGAGAAAAATCCCGCGAACGGTGGAATGCCGATGATCGCGAGCCAACCCATCAGAAAAGTGAAATGGGTGATCGGCAAGTACTTACGAAGTCCGCCCATTTTGCGGATGTCTTGTTCTTCGTGCATCGCATGGATCACCGATCCCGAACCAAGGAACATCAGCGCTTTAAAAAAGGCATGAGTCATAAGATGAAACTGCGCCGCCGAAAAAGCACCCACACCCACGGCCAAGAACATGTAACCCAGTTGTGAAACCGTCGAGTACGCCAAAATCTTTTTAATATCCCATTGGGTCATACCGATGGTCGCTGCAAACAAAGCGGTCAAAGCGCCCGTCCATGCGATCACTTCCATCGCGTGCGGGGCCAAAACCAAAACCGCGCTCATGCGCACGAACAAATACACGCCCGCGGTCACCATAGTCGCCGCGTGAATCAGCGCCGATACAGGCGTCGGACCTGCCATCGCGTCCGGCAGCCATACGTACAAAGGAATTTGCGCGGACTTACCGGCTGCGCCTAAAAACAAGAACAAGCAGGCGAGCGTGATTGGGCCGGTCCAACCCACCTCGGCCACCTTCGGAACCAGCTGTGCCAAGTCCGAGTAATCCATGGTGCCGAACGTGAAATACAGAATAAAGATCCCGATCAAGAAGCCTGCGTCCCCGATGCGGTTGGTGACGAAGGCCTTCATGCCCGCCGCAGCCTTAGCCGAATCCGAAAACCAGAAGCCGATCAAAAGATAAGAGCATAGGCCCACACCTTCCCAGCCCACGAACGTGATCAAGAAGTTATCGCCCAGAACCAGCAGCAACATATTGAACAAAAAGAGGTTCAAGTACGCGAAGTACTTGGAGGGTCGTTCGTCATGGGACATGTACCCAATGCTGAACAAATGAATCAGCGATCCTACGCCGGTGATGATCAAAATCATCACGATGCTGACTTGATCGACCACAAAGCCAAACGGAATCTTTAAGGTTCCAACCGAAATCCACTCGAAGAACTTGGTTTCAATAACCCGTGATTCCACCGGCAGCGCCAACAGCTTTGCCCAAAGCATAAGTGAACAGATAAACGAGATCGTCGCCGCAGCCGTAGCTACCGCCCCCGCGAGGTAGCCGTTTTGCGAGCGAAAACGGATCCCGTTAAACAGAAAGCCAAGCAACGGAGCGATCAACAAAGTTAAGATCAAAAGCGCGTGATTCATTTCAGCCTCTAAGTTGCTCGAAGAAACGGATGTTCACTTCGTGGAATTTCTTGTAGATGGCGACCGCCAAGGCAAGTCCAACGCCCGCTTCCGCGGCCGCGATGGTCATAACGAAGAACACCATGACGTGGCCGTTCAAGTTGCCGGTTTCTTTGGCGAAGGCGATAAACGAAAGGTTCACCGCGTTCAGCATAAGCTCAACACCCATCAACATGACGATGATGTTTTTGCGCATAAGAACGGCAATCATGCCGAAAGAAAAAATAATTCCCGAAAGACAAATGTAATGAGCTAGTCCGATGTTCATCAACGCATCAGTGTCGAGCATGCGTTCCCCCTTTCATGCGGGATACGGCAACGACGCCCACCGCGACCACCAAAAGCAAAACTCCTAAGATCTCAAACGCGAAAAGGTATTTCGTATAAAGCAGAATCCCCAGCTGACGAGTCACATCCACTTGCGCCGTGTTTTGCACGACAGGCGTATCGAGTACGGTGACCGAGCTGCGCGCTCCACCCCAAGCCAGGCCCGCGATCAACGCCGCCGACATCACTTTCAGTGCGCCTGAAATAAGCCCGCGCGAGAACGAGTGAATTTCGGCCTTCAAATCGAAAAGCATCAAGACCATAACGAACAAAACCATAACCGCACCGGCGTAGACGATGATTTGAACGCCAGCAATAAACTGAGCACCAAGATTAAAGAAGGCGGCCGCGAGCGCCAGCATCGTCATCACCAGATAAAGTGCCGAATGCAAAGGGTTCGGCACGGAGATCACTTTGTAACTAAAGAAAATCAGGAACGCGGCAAGTGTGTAAAAGCTAATTGCTTCCATATATTAGGAACCCCAAGGATGGCGCATGACCAAAACCACGATCGCCGTCAGAACGGTGTTGAACAGAGCCCAGGGCAGCATCGTTCGCCAACCCAGATCCATCAATTGATCATAGCGAAAACGCGGCAAGGTCCAGCGGACCCAGATAAAGATCCAAAGAAAGAAAACGATCTTCGTTAGCAAAACCACGTGCAGCACTAGGGCTGTAAGCAAGCTCACTTTCGTCGGCGACATGCCTGCGAACCACGTTGCCACCGTTTCGGGGGTAAGCCACGGCCAGATGGTGTAGCCACCGAAGAAGAAAACAACCATCAGCGCCGAAGCCACCAACATATGACCGTATTCGCCGATAAAAAACATGTTGAACTTAAAGCCCGCGTATTCGGTGTGATAACCCGCGACCAATTCACCTTCGGCTTCGGGTAAATCGAAAGGCAAACGGTTGGCTTCGGCGAACATGGCGGAAAACAGCAAAAGGGCGCCTAGGGGTTGGTAAAAAATCCCCCAATTGGGCAAGAAGCCGAATTCCACTTTTTTACCTAAAAACATAAAATTCATCGGCGCACTTTGCGCGGCCACGATTTCGGCGAAGTTGAACGTATTGAAAAGCAAAATCACGCCAACGATTGATAGGCCCATCGCTAATTCGTAAGAGATCGTCTGCGCGCTGGCGCGGAGGGCGCCGTAAAGTGCGTATTTATTTTGACTGCCGTAACCCGCAAGTAGCAACGCATAGGCGGCGAGAGACGAAACCCCAAGGACAAAAACAATGCCGATTCCAATTTCGTAGGCCTGAAATTTAAACTGATAGGGACCCCAGGTTTGTCCTAGCCATTCGAACGCTTCGACAAAAACGGGTGTGGAAAGCGGAATCGCGCCGAAGGCCAGGGCGGCAGGAATCATCGCCACAACCGGTGCTGCGTAATAAAGGAAGGGGTACCCACGCTTGGGCATGAATTCTTCTTTGGTCAAAAACTTCACCGCATCGGCCAAGAGCTGCACTAACCCCAAGGGACCCACGCGGTTGGGACCGAGCCGATTTTGGATAAAGGCCGATCCACGCCGTTCCACCCAAACTAAGAGTGGTACAATTTGCACCATCAACAAAAAGATGGCGACCATCTTGATAAAATTCACGCTGATTTCGAAGATGTCAGTTCCCATTCAGCTCTCTATTCCCACTCTAAGGCTTTGGATTTGACCTCCCAAAAGAGGCCGAAGACAAAAATCGCTATAAATACCGCCATGGCGCAAAAAATATAGAGCCCATGGCCGGCGGTAATAAAATCCCCGTAGGTCATTGCCCACGGATACATAAAGATGATTTCGATATCAAAAAGGATGAACAAAATCGCGGTGAGATAGAATTTGATCGAGATTTTAGTGGGGCCCGCATTGTCCGATGGAATACCGCATTCGTAGGTTTCGTCTTTGACCGAATCGGGCTTCGGTGCGCGGATGCTGATCAGGCTAGCGAAGGCCATTAACAAACAACCGAAAGTGATCACGAAAATCGCCAAAATAAGCACGGGAAGAAGTTGCGACATGATGAATTCCTACGTTGCAGAAACGTTTATACTGGTTATAGATTGTGAACGATTTAAATCCAAGAATATCCCTCATTTATAAAGACGCGCTACTACGCGGCGGGTTAATGTTCGAACATCTTCCCTGGAAAGCAGAAAACTCCATCGATCGGTTTTTCAGAAACCGTGAAAAAACTTTGGAGATCGTGGGTTCCGATTCGGTCACTTTGTTGGCCGGTCTGCTGACCTTGCCAAAAATTGCTTTAAGCGAACGCCCCCACCTGGTGGTGGTGGCCGACACCGCAACGGCCGATCGTTTGGTCACCTCTCTGCGCTTTATTCAACCCGAAGTGAGAACGACTCTCCTTCCCGGCTTTGATGTGGGCATTTATTCGAACCTCTATCCCAATCGGCGCAGCACTTGTGCAAGAGTCCGCTGGCTTTGGGAGGCCCAGAACGCCAAGCCCGGCCAAATTTTTATCGCGACGGCCGACGCTTTGGTTCAGCGCACTTTGCCGTATCAATCATTATCGCAGCGAGCCTTCAAGCTCGGCCATTCGGATGCGCTGCCTGAAGATTTAAGCCCGCGGCTGGAAGCGTTGGGATATCTGAACGTTCCTTTGGTTGAAGACACCGGGACCTTCAGCATTCGTGGTGGGATCGTCGATGTATTCTCGCCGGCGCATGATCATCCGGTCCGCATGGAACTCTTCGGGGACATGATTGAATCCATGCGTTTCTTTGACGCCGAAAACCAGCGAAGCCTTAGCGAAGCGCGCGAGCTGTGCATTATACCGGCGCAAGAAATTTTATTTACTGACGAAAACCGCCAGAGGGCGGCAACACAATTGAAGGCCTCGTTCGAAGGTCGTCCACTGGATCGCGAAGAGGCTTCGAGCCTGCTTCAACAGTTGGCGCAAGGCCAGTACGTTCACGGAATTGAGTTTCTGCTGGCCAGCTTCTACGACACTCCCGCTTTGCCCGCCGATCATTTCAACTCCGGCGTCAACGTTTGGCGCTTGGATCCCTTCGCGCTAGAGCGCGCTTACGATCAGTTGGTCGCCGAGAGCAAAAAAGAATACGACTCATCCGCCGGCCAAATTATTCGGCCCGAAATCAGCTCGGTTTTCTCAACTCTCGAGAACATGCAGTATCCCGAGGGCACGCAAGAGATCATCCTTTCCAAAGTGCGCCTAGGTGGTGAAGACAAAGACGAAGGCGTTGGCGTCTTGCCGATCTCCACTTCCGATTTAAAAGAGATCGCCGCCAATGCTAAAAAAATGGCGGGGCATGCCAATGATTTGGCGGAATTCTTAAATGCCAAAATTCATGAATGGAAAAATCTTGGTTATTCGATATTTGTTTCCGTCGCCTCGCAGGCCCAGGCACAACGTTTGCGCTTGCTACTTGAAAAATCCGAACTGAAATCAGAACTTGTCGAAAGCTACGCCTGGGATCAGTGGATTTCAGCGCAGCGCGCGAACCGCGATCTGATCCATATCGTCGAACGACCGCTCGGCGAAAGTCTGCGCTACACCGACGAACAAACCATCTTTCTGCGTGAAGACGACCTGTTCGGCAACAAAAGGCCTCGGGGCGAATACAAATCCAGCGGCACCTTAGAGCAGCGCGCACAGGCGTTTAATTTCGGTGATCTAAAACCCGGTGATTTGATCGTGCATAAGATGCACGGGATTGGCGTCTACGAAGGCCTTAAGGTTATGCCCATTCAAGGCATTGACGCTGAATTTATTCAGCTGAAATACAAAGGCAACGACCGACTTTATTTGCCCGTTTACCGTGTGCACCAAATCCAAAAGTATTCCGGTCCACAAGCCGCGGCCCTAGTCGATAAACTCGGCGGCACGAGTTGGGAGAAAACCAAAACCAAAGTGCGCTCGCACCTTCGCGACGTCGCCAGCGAACTTTTGGAATTGTACGCCAGACGCGCATCCATGGAGCGACCCACGTTCGGCGCTCCCGACGCCGAATTCGCCAGTTTCGAAGCTATCTTCCCGTACACAGAAACCGAAGACCAATTGCGCGCGATCAACGACGTGGTCCGCGACATGGGTAAGCCTACCCCAATGGACCGCTTGGTTTGCGGCGACGTGGGTTTTGGGAAAACCGAAGTCGCCATGCGCGCGGCGTTTCACGCCGTTCGCAATAATAAACAAGTCGCGATTGTAGCCCCCACAACCGTTCTGACTTTTCAACACTTAGAGACCTTTCAAAAACGATTCGCCAAATGGCCCGAAGTGAAAATCAAATCCTTAAACCGATTTGTTCCAAAAAAAGAAATCTCAAAGACCATTGCCGAGCTTAAAGAAGGCCAAGTGGATATCGTCGTCGGCACGCATCGCTTGTTTAGCCAAGATGTTCAATTTAAAGATCTTGGCCTAATGATTGTCGATGAAGAACAGCGTTTCGGAGTAAAGCATAAAGAGAGGCTGCGCAAACTGCGCGCAGGATTAGACACTTTGGCGATGTCGGCGACGCCGATTCCGCGGACTCTGAATATGAGCTTGGTGGGCATTCGCGATTTAAGTTTGATCCACACCGCACCCGTGGACCGCTTGGCGATTCGCACATTTGTAACGAAATTTGACGCCGACACCATTCGCAAAGCGATAATGGCCGAGGTTAGTCGGGGTGGTCAGATCTACTTTATTCACAACCGAGTGCAAAGCATCTACGCCCTCGCCGACCAGTTGCGCGAGATCGTGCCCGAAGTTCGCATGCGCGTCGCCCACGGACAAATGGATGAAGGCGAGCTGGAAAAATGTATGGTCGAATTCTTTCACCACGAAATCGATATGTTGATCTGCACGACGATCGTTGAAAGTGGAATGGATGTCTCGGCGGCGAACACGATGTTTATCGACAATGCTCATCAACTGGGTTTGTCACAGCTTTATCAATTGCGCGGTCGGGTTGGCCGCTCGAAAGAGCGCGCCTATTGCTATTTGATGATCCCCGGCCAAAAGCGGCTCGACAAACAAGCGCTTGAACGCTTGCGAATCCTTCAAGAAAACACGGCTCTCGGAAGCGGCATCCGTATCGCTCAGTACGATCTTGAGCTGCGCGGCGCCGGCGATATCTTGGGCGAAGAGCAAGCCGGCCACGTGAACGCCGTCGGCTACGAAATGTACTTAGAACTGCTGGAGCAAGCGGTCGCCGAAGTGAAGGGCGACGTGGCCGCAGCCGCAGACATCGAACCCGACATCAACGTGCGTATCCCGGCATTGATTCCCGATTCATTTATCCCGGACTTGCGTATCCGCTTGGCCTATTACAAACAACTTTCGGAAATCGAAAACCCCGAAGACATTGACCGCATCGAAGATGAACTGCGCGATCAATTCGGAAAACTGCCGGATCAGGTCCTTAATCTTATGGGCCTAATGCTGATCCGAAAAGTATGTAAAGACTTAAGCGTGCGCGATCTATCCAGCGGCGAAGCCACCATCACTTTGGCCTTCACCGACAAAACGCCTTTGTCCCCCCAAAAAGTCATCGAACTCACCGCCCGCGGCAACAAAAAATACTCGATCACCCCGGACAGCCGCCTGCGCGTCCGCATGAACGAAATCACCTGGCCCCGCATCCACGACGAGTTGATGTACCTAAAAAGCCTCTGCTAAAATGTCTCGGAGCCTTTTCTGCAATGCACCGCTCAAAATTCGACTTTGAGTCCACCGGCAAAGTTAACTTCGCTTGAAAAGTCGGGATCCTGTTCGTCGCTCGCGGCGAATTGGGAACGCGCTTCGATAAAAGCGTAACTGGCTTCGATGCCCGATTCTTCGTACGAGATCCGAGCCGCATAATCATCTATCCAATCGAGAGAGAACGCCATGCCCAAGTTGGAGTAAGGTGCCACCTGAGTATTGCCGGTGATCGAAGTTTGATTGTTGTCTTCTTTGAACAAAATTGTATAAACGCCGCCGGACGCGTAAGGAACAAAATAGGGCGTCGGGCGAAGAGCATCCAGTAGTACCACTCCTCCCAATTTAATCGGTATGATTTGCAAGGTGGACTGAATCAAGTCGCGTTCGTCCGAATCGTTCTGATAAATACCGACACTCAATTCACCACCGTAGCTGAAGCTTCTGGCATTTCTTTTTATAGCAAGCTGAAATTCTAAAAGTGGCATTTCAGGAGTTTCGTAGATGTCTTCAAAGTTCACCTGAAGAAAATTCGGCTCGTAATTCAATGGCTCGTAAGTGCTGTACGAAAACGAAATCGTTTTTCCCCAGGCGGGCCTGCGGTCGCGGTACGGTTCAATCGAATAATTGCCATCAACTTCGGTGGTGATCACATTGCTGGGTTCGACCGTTACCATCTTGTTCACGCCGGTAAAAGTGGTTGTTTCCTTGAGCTGCGCTGAAGTCATCGAGGCATGAAAGTTTATAAATAAAATGCCGATGATATAGATGTGAAAACGCGTAGCCGTCATGGCTTAAGTATACTCAAAACACGTATAAAGCTTACGAGGGTTTTGCAAATCTCCTCCTTCGTCGCGGGAATACTTTGCCTGGTCCTTAGTCCCACGACCCAAGCCCAGGATAAACAGCTGATCGACACCATGACCGTCGAAGAAAAGGTCGGGCAAACCATGATTTGGACCTTCGCCGGGACTAGCTTTTCGGCGCAGACGCAAGAGATCCTCCAGCGCTATCAGTTGGGTGCGCTGATCGCCTTTTCGCGAAATATCAAGAGCACCTCGGGGGTCGCGAAGTTCAATCTCGAAGCACAGAAATTTGCCGCTCGAAAACTTAAGGCCCCCTTGCTTCTTATGGTCGATCAAGAGGGTGGAACCGTGACTCGTGTCCGTGTCGGCACACCTCTGCCAAGCGCATTGGCCTTGGGCCGCATGCAAAACGCGCAGTTCGTCGAGAGCTATGCTCAGACTAACGCCGAACTTCTTGCCGCGCTGGGCTTCAACGTAAATCTAGCGCCCGTAATGGACATGTCCAATCCAAGTTCAAATTCATTTATTTCCAATCGCGTTTTTGGCGCTGACGCCGAAGATGTGACCGAGCTAAGCCTGGCCTACGCGAAGGGTCTATCCCTTGGGGGAATGATTCCTACGGCTAAACATTTTCCCGGTCATGGCGGCATGGTTAACGATAGCCACGTGAAGGCCGCCAAAAAAATTGCCACGCTCGAAGAGCTCGAGAATAAAGACTTGATGCCTTTCATGCGTTACGCCAACCAGACTTATCCGAAAGCTTTGATGATGGCGCATATGGCGTTGCCGAATATCGACGCCAGCGGTGTTCCTGCCACTTATTCGTCTAAGATCATCCAGGAAGTCCTGCGCGAAAAGTATGAGTACAAAGGCTTAGTCATCACCGACGATTTAGAAATGGGCGGGGCTTCCATAAGCCCCGATTTGGGGGAGAGAGCCGTAAGAGCTTTTCTTGCTGGCAATGACATGGTTATGTTGGCCGGACATCCCCGCAATCAGCGCAGGGCGTTTGAAGCCATGGTAGCCGCCGTGAAAATCGGTCGAATTCCCATGGACCGCCTGAACCAAAGCGTTGCGCGTATTCTTGAGACTAAAACCCAAATCAAAAAGCCACTGTTGCGAGTGGATGAGAAAAAGTCGCTCGACATCAAGACAAAGCTCGAAGCTCTTTCCCGCGAAATTATGCTCAAGAATTTCAAAGAGGCCATTAAGTCCAAAACCTCGCAGTGGCCGACCGTCGATGGCGACACCCGAGTGGTGGTTCTATCCAGTGATCGACGCTTTTACGCCGCATTCAAGCGTCAATTCAAAGGCAAGGCCGACTTCAGAGACTTAAGCCCCGAGACCATCGATCAAGCGGCCGCGGAAATCGCCGACGACCGACGATCGATGGCCTTGTTCTACGCTTCGGGCGGCAAGACGGCTAAGTGGTTGACTCAACTTAGCCCCGAGCTACGAGCTAAGGTTATTGTCATCAATTGCAATAACCCCGGTAAAATCGAAGATCCGTCTGGCTTTCTAAGCGTGCTCAACATCAATTCCCAGTCCCCCGAGAGCGGTGGCTGGGTGGCGGATGAGTTGAATGCGCCTTCAGATATTCGCACGCCGGCCACGGCTGCCGAAACGTTAGATAGCACCTCTAAAGATGACGCCTTGTAATTGCCAACTAATCTCCTAAAAAGCTCTGTTGATCCGCGGCCACCAGCCAGCGCACATGCTCGAGCTGCGAGTCACCCGTGCGCATTTCTTGAATCGCGCGCCTTACGAATTCAGTTTCCAGTGCACGCTGGGCCTGCAGAAAATCATTGTAAGTCTTAGGCAACATTTTAAAGTAGCGCACGATAAAGAGTTCGTGTGGATCGGTGACAGGCTTCGCCATCTTAGCGACGAGTCGCTGCGACCAGTCCTGATAGATCTTTCGCATAAAGGGCCCATCGCCCGACCAACGAATCGCCTTCACCGACGGTAAGCGGATGCGATCGCCCGGCAAAAGTTTGATCAAACCTAAAAGATCAAGCTGCCGGAGCTGGCGAAAACTATCGGCTTTGGTCAGCCGAAAAAACTTTTCTGTATTTTCCAGAGCTTCGCGTTCGTAAGCGAGCATCCAGTAGAATTGAAAGAGCGCCGGTTCGCGCAGAAATGCCGTTTGTTGTGCATCCGTGAAGCCAACGTCTATGGTTTTTGTACTTTGCACGATTTCGGCGAGCGATACGCCCGCGTACTTGCAGATTTGCGCCAGACGCTGAAAACTTCCGTCGGAGCCCGTGAAGATCTTCTTCACCCCGGACTCCGACATCCCGATCCCTTCCGCCAGTTCCGCGTAAGTGATTTGCCGCTCTTTCAAGCGGGCCTTCAAATTCTCGACCGCTAAGCGATATTCACTTTGGTCAGTAGCCATTCGTTGTGGGAGGGCGGGGACCCTGTGAATACCCTTTCACAGCCTAAAAGTACCTAATAACGGTACTTAAAGCAAACGAAATGATTATAAAAGTCCTCATGGCTACACCTAGATCAATCAAACCCCTCAACCAGGACATCAAAATGCGCTTGAACCAAATCGCCACCCTAGCTCTTCTTTGGACAGCCCCGGCCGCAGCCCAACCGTCGAACGAAGTTTTGAAATGGATTTCTGACAGCTACCACCCGCAGGTGATCGGCGAACAGGTGAGCACGAATCTAAGCCTGGTCGGCTGTTGGATCGACGTGATCAAAATCAAAGGCAAGGATCCCCTGACGCAGAAGACCCGCGCGGTCGATATCAAAATTTATCATCCCTACGCCAACGACGAGTCCGCACCGACCGTTTTGATCTTACCGCCCACCGGCGGCGAAAACATTCTGGATCGCGGTTACGCCAATTCCATCTGCAACAACGGTATGCGCGCCGTTTTGGTGAGTGGGTGGGAGCATCAGCTCGATACCGATCTGGATCCCAAGATGCACGATCGCGGAGCTCTTCGCGCGCTGACCGCCATTCGACACGTGATTGAGTTTCTAAAGCCGAGCCGTCCGGGACAGATCGGAATCTTGGGCACAAGCGTGGGCGCGATGTCCTCTGCGCTCGCCTTGAATTACGAGCCTCGCCTTCAAGTGGGCGCGATGATCGTCGGCGCCGGTCGCTTCGCCGATGTGATCGCCGATTCCGACGAATCCGGCGCACGCGCCTTGCGCGAAGCCCGAATGAAAGCTTTCGGGTACAAAAACATCGAAGAGTACCGCGCGGCTTTAAAGGCCTCGATTCAAACGGAACCCGGCCAGTTCGTAAGCTTCAGTGGCGAGAAAAAAACCATGTTGGTGACTGCCGACGCCGACACCACCGTTGCTACTCAATACCAATTGGAATACGTCAGCCAACTCAATCCCGAAACCCACCTCGCTTTGGCGGGCAATCATCTTGAGGCAATCAAGACCTCTTTTCTACAGCACTGCTCAGCGATTACGGCTTTCTTCAAAAGAAATTTAACTGCAGCAACCTTAGGCCAAGTCACTGCATCGAAATAATGAAGATAACGAATTCTTCAGCCGCGGCGTACGCCGGGGCTGAAGGATTAATGTGACGTTTCGTTGTGACCAAGCGCCTCGAGTCGGGCTTGGTTTCGGGCGACTTTTCTTTGCATCATTTCCATCTGGTCGGCTTCGAGCAAAGGATCCACTAGCGCCGCTTGGGCTTTTCTTAAATTAGCTTCGGCGCGGGCGCGGTCGATTTCCGCCAGAGACTCAGCCACTTCGGCCAAAACAATCACGCCATCGGGGTGAATTTCGCAGTAACCCCAGCTGACCAAAAATGTTTCGAACGTCGTCTGACCCTTCGCCCGGTATTTCACTACGCCCGTACCCAAAGTGGTCATCAGCGGAGCATGTCCCGGCAGGATATCCAGCTGACCCTTGAACCCCGGAACGATGACTTCATCGATCTCCAGATCCGTAACCATCTTTTTTTCAGGCGTAACTAAGTTCAGCGTAAACATAGATTAAATTGCCAACTTCTTCGCTTTTTCCAAAGCGTCTTCGATCGTGCCGACCATGTAGAAGGCTTGTTCCGGAATAGAATCGTGCATACCGTCCAAAATCTGACGGAAGCCTTTCACGGTATCTTTGATGTCGACGTACTTGCCAGGCATACCGGTGAACTGTTCGGCAACTGACATCGGCTGCGACAAGAAGCGTTCGGCTTTACGAGCGCGAGTCACAACCAATTTATCGTCCTCGGACAATTCGTCCATACCAAGGATCGCAATGATGTCTTGCAATTCACGGTAACGCTGGAGCAAGGCCTGAACGTCACGCGCGGTTTTGTAATGCTCTTCACCGACAATAGCCGGATCCAAAATACGAGACGTCGAGTTTAGCGGATGCACGGCAGGGAAAATCGCTTTCGCGGCGATATCACGATCCAAGTTCGTCGTGGCATCCAAGTGCGTGAACGTGGTTGCGGGCGCCGGATCGGTGTAATCATCCGCAGGAACATAAACGGCCTGAACGGAAGTGATCGATCCGTTTTTCGTCGACGTGATACGTTCTTGCATCGCGCCCATCTCAGTTCCCAACGTCGGCTGATAACCAACCGCAGACGGGATACGACCCAAAAGTGCCGAAACCTCGGCACCGGCCTGGGTGAAACGGAAGATGTTATCTACGAAGAAAAGAACGTCTTGGTTTTCAACGTCGCGGAAGTATTCGGCCATCGTCAAAGCGGACAAAGCCACGCGAGCACGGGCGCCGGGCGGTTCGTTCATCTGACCGAAGACCAGCGCGGTCTGTTTGATTACGCCGGATTCGCTCATTTCGTGGAACAAATCGTTTCCTTCACGAGTACGTTCACCGACCCCTGCGAATACCGATTTACCTTTGTGGTGAGTCGCGATGTTGTAGATCAATTCTTGAATCAAAACGGTTTTGCCGACGCCGGCGCCGCCAAACAATCCGATCTTACCGCCCTTAGCGTAGGGGGCGAGCAAATCAACAACCTTGATCCCAGTCATCAACATCTCGGCGCGAGTCGACTGGTCTTCGAACTTCGGAGCCGCACGGTGAATCGACCAAGTTTCTTTGGCTTCGATCTTCGGACCTTCATCGATCGCTTCGCCGGTCACGTTCAAAATGCGGTTCAAAACCGCATTGCCCACGGGAACTTTAATGTTGTCGCCTGTGTTGGTGACTTTTTCGCCGCGAACCAAACCGTCGGTCGAATCCATGGCGATCGCGCGAACAACGCGGTCCCCCAAGTGCTGAGCGACTTCTAACGTGAGGTTGCCCTCTTTGTCGCTGATCGAGCGATTGGTCACCTTCAAAGCGTTATAGATATTCGGCATATCGCCGTCGGGAAACTCGATGTCCACGACCGGACCCATCACCTGTCTTACGAAACCTGCTTGAACCTGCATATATTAAACTCCTTCGGGAGGCCGCTCGGCGGCCGACCTAATGTTTTACCCTTTTAAGGCTTCCGCACCCGACGTGATCTCAATGAGTTCCGTCGTGATCGAAGCTTGGCGTAATTTATTGTAAGTCAATGTCATCGAGCGAATCATTTCGCCCGCGTTCTTGGTCGCATTTTCCATCGCCGCCATACGGGCACCGTGTTCCGCGGCCACACTCTCGGCCATCGCGCGATACACTTGGATCGCAAAATGTTTCTTTAGCAAATCATCGATAATGTCTTCGGCCGAAGGTTCGAAAATCATATCGGGCGAGAATCGTGCCGTACCGCTTTCTTGCCCAGCCATGTGGGATTTCGAAACGTCCACGGGCAAAAGCTGCTCGTGAGTCACGACTTGCGAAATTGCCGATTTGAATTCGTTGTAGATCAAGAAGACGGCGTCGTAATCACCCTTCGTGAACTCTTCCATCAAACGGGTCGATACGCCTTGCGCGAGAGGAAATGAAACTTCGCGCGCTAGGTTGAGGATAGTGTCCACACCTGCGATTGAGCGTGCGCGGAAGAAATCCGACCCTTTGCGTCCGATAAACAAGAAGTCCATTTTTTCGTAATTGGACTTTTGCTCTTGATAGTATTTCAGCGCATAGCGATTGATATTGTTGTTGAAGCCGCCGGCTAAGCCGCGATCCGAGGTCAGGACAACGGTCAAAACTTTTTTAGGTGCATCCACCGTATTCAAAAGTTTGTGTTCGATCCGCTCGGTTGAGGCGATATCGGCGATTACCGAAAGAATTTGATTCGCGAATGGGCGCAAATTCTGAATGTTATTTTGCGCCCGGCGCAGCTTCGCCGCCGAAACCATTTTCATGGCCCGCGTGATCTGCTGAGTGTTTTTCACACTCTGAATCCGGTTGCGTATGTCCCTTAAATTGGCCATGTCGTTTTATTCTTCTCTTACTTCTTAAGGATCGGTTTAAAGATCGCTTTAAATTCTTCCAAGGCGCCTTTTAACTCGCGCTTATTGTCGTCATCCAATTGCTTTTTCTCGCGAATCGAAGCCAGG
>JBEIHA010000026.1:0-17142 GCA_040381635.1 Pseudobdellovibrionaceae bacterium | reverse complement strand
TCCGATCCTCGGAAAGAAACGTGCTTTGGATATCCGGCCGGACAACGAGCTGAGGAGGTATTGGAAGGTGGAGTCTTTTGACTCATGTAATACCAAAGTATTTGAATACTTAGGTGCGCCACTTTCACAGAGTTAGGGGCCAGTTTTCCACGTGACCAATTTGGCTCAGCGGTGTTTAAATCGGAACGTGGCGAATCCTCAATTGGACATTTTAAATGTACTTAATCCGACGGTCCCCGCGCGCTGGCAACCCACGCTAAATGACCTGGTTGAATTCATTCGAATCGAAAAGGAAATTCGTAAGGGCGATCCCCATTCGGCCGCGGCCAATGAATTGCGTGAGGTACATGATCGCTTGCTGGCGCAATCGGCTCATTTGGTAGAACCGTCGGCGATTGCCGCGATGACCGATAATGAGGCCCGGGCCATCTTTGCGAAGTCATTGCTTTTGGTCGCCCAGTTAAAACACAGCGTTGCCAGTCCCGAAGGAATCATCGATACCGCCGGTTCGCGCACCCTCGAACTGTACGAGTCCGACTTCTATGCCGGCGATGATGTCGTGAAAGTACTAAAAGCGCGCCTCGGGGCATTACTTGGTATTCCCTCGCCCGACTTAGATAAGATCGACAATGAGGTCACACATCTAAGCAAAGATCAGGACACAAAAATTCGTATCATGTCGGCTATGCGAAAGTACTGGGGTCTATCAGCTAAGGACGGACGTGGTCCTATTCGTGAGCTGTGCTTGGCCTTGTTCCCGGCCTTTCCGATCTTGGGTCAGTATGCCGAATTGATCGTGACCAACACCCATTTGTTCGTTTGCGTCCCAAAAATCAAGGCTTCGGGGCATCAAGAGGAACAAGAGCTGGCGGCGCTCGAAAAAATCATGAAGCGTATGACGCCCAAACAGCTGGCGAATTTTCCGGCCTTTGGCTTTGTGAATCCTGCGGCGTTGGATTCTGAGATGGTCCAATCGCTGGCACGGCTTTCCGTAATGAATGCGGACGCACTTCGCGAACAGATGGGCAAGATCGTCACGGTTTTACGTCTGGAGGACTTGGACCAATACATCATTCACGACACTTGGGGACATGGGTGGCAGGCCACGCTTCTGCAATTCGAAGAAATGTTCAAGAAGCTCTCAGACGATGCAGCGACCTTTGTTCCCGGTGCCGATTTTCCTTCCGATCCAAAAGGTCAGCAACAGTTTTTTGTGAATCAGATCGTGAGTCGTATACCCGCCGCAATGACTGGCGTGTTGGGCGAGATGCTGGCCGACGTGGCCGAATTCAAAGTGATCGACTTGCATCCGACCAAGGCCGATCTGATGCCCAATTCGAGTTTCTTTAAATTTCAGCCGACGAAGCTCGATCTGACGTTTCAAGATCTTGAATATTTCTATGGACTAACTTTGCGGGGGTTCGACGATTGGGCCAAACGACAGGCTCCAGAGACCTCGGCGGTCTGGCTTGAGTTAAGAAGAACGGACTTGGCCCCCGAAGTCGGTTACTTCGAGGAAAACGGCGCGCTGAAGATTAATCTCTACACACGGTTGGCGGTGAACTTTTTGACAGTTCACCAAGCGATCATTTGTGCTTATCACGAGTTGCAAGGCCACGATCCGGGTGGAGTTCTGCCTTTGAAAAGTTTCAGAGATCTCTTACTGGTCGCGACGGCGGTTTACTTTGAAGAAGATCGCTTTCAAAACATGTGGAAGATCGATGAATTTCTATTTCTGAAATTCATTCCACTGTGTCGGCAATTTTCAGGTTAGTTTGCAGTAATGCGGACTTCTGCCAAATCTTTTGCGACAGCCCAGTCGTCAGATCTTCTATCTGGTCAACGGCATCCATGGCTTCGGAATCCCGAAAATCTTGGATATAGAGCGCGGCCACCTTACTAATTAAAGACAGCATCTCTGAGCTGTAGTCGAAATAACGGCAAAGTTCGAAAGCCGTCATGGTGCGCACGGGTGAAGAGGGTGTTGTGGGTCCGGGACGAATCAGCCCTTGAGGATCTTTGGTGAGTTGGTGCATATCCACCACGTGTGCGAATGAGCGCATCTCATCAATCGCCTGTAGGGCGCGACGTCGCTTGATTCGCGATTCGACGGTCACCAAAAAGATACAGGTCGCCCCTAGGTAGACGATGCTTTCTAAGAAAGCATCAAACGACTGCAGAAGTTGAGAAATCTCCAGCGCGGCCTCACTGACCCGCACATAGGTGAAGAGGGTCGTGACCAATCCCGCGATCAACAAAACGAGTGTACCCATGGCGATACGTAACGGGACATTGGGTTTTGAGATTTCTCGGCAGCGAGCTTCGCTGCTTTTCGCGGTTTCCAAAAGCTCACGGCACACCTTGCCGAGACCCGAATCGGGAAAACGTTCGTCGATGCGCTGATTCAGCATTTCGATGGTGGAGATAATTTCACTGACGCTTAACCTTTTGTACATTTTAGTTCCGGTCCCGACGCATTTCTTCCGTGGTCAAGGTCTGGAAAGAATCTTCGTGTTGCAAGTTGAATTCACGCACATGTCTTTGCGAAAGGGGATCAAAGCCCTCGGCGCGAATTTGTTGTACGAATTCACCGAATTCCTTTGTCGACTTTATGGAAGTCGCCGAAGCCTTGCGCGTCAGCGGGTGATCGGCCACGATCTTTGCGCCGCGTGGGGATTTGCCGTCACGATCATCTTTGTAATGCTGCGAAAGCACGAGGATGCGCGTACCTAAGTAAGCAGCTTCTTCTAAATCGTGGGTAACGAAGAATATGGTCATTTTGAATTCTTCCCATAGCTCGAGAAGAAAAACTTGGGCGTCTTCGCGAGTGCCAGGGTCTAGCGCGCCAAAAGGTTCGTCCATCAACACGATCTTCGGTCGCATAATCAGAGTTTGTACGATCGACACACGTTGCTGCATTCCGCCCGAAAGTTCGAAGGGATACTTGTTGGCATGCTCTTTCATACGGACGCGACCAAGAAAATCCATGGCTTCGTTGGTGAATTCGTCTTTGCGGCGGTGCCATTGGAAGAGGGAAGTATTTAAACGACGACCAAGCAGGACATTGTCTAGAACGGAAAGATACGGATAAAGGGAATACTTCTGGTAAACGATTCCTCGATTGGAGTCGGGCGACGAGGCCGACTTTGAATCGATGATAACGTCGCCTTCCGTGGCTTGTTCTTGTCCGACGATAATTCTAAGCAGTGTCGATTTACCGCAACCGCTAGGTCCGACGACCGTACACAGTTCACCGGCGGCCACGGACAAATCGATATTGTCCAAGATTCGCTTAGGTCCGTACGACTTATAGACATTTTCCAGATGCAAAAGATTTTTGCTTTTAAGCGCGGGTCCCTTTTCGTTTAGCGGTTGTACCAAGGGTACCTCCAGGCGTTAAAGCGCTGCAGCAGCCAATCGAACGTGAAGCCTAAGAACGTGATCCAAAGTACGTAAGGAATAATGATGTCCATCGCAAGATAGCGACGCACTAAAAAGATTCGGTAACCAAGTCCGTCGGTCGAGGCGATGGCCTCGCTGGCGATTAAGAAAAGCCACGCACCGCCAAGTGAAAGGCGCACGGTTTCGAGCAAGCGAGGCATAAGTTGGGGAAGTACAATGCGAAAAGCGATTTGGGTGCTCGAGGCACCAAGGGTAAAGGCCTTCGTGATCAGTTCAATAGGCATGTTGCGCGAAGCCGTGTAGATATCACGCGTGATCAAAGGGAAGGTACCAATAAAGATCAGCATCACCTTCGCCAATTCATCAACACCAAAAGTGATAAACAAAATAGGCAGCATGGCGAGAGGCGGAATGATGGAAATAAATGTGACGAAAGGTGTGAACAAGGCATTGAAGCCCTGAAATAATCCGGTGCCAAGCCCGAGGAAAAGTCCCACAAAAGCCGAAAGACCAACACCGATCGCCAGGCGCTTGAGACTTGAAATCGTATCGACCAGCATCAGGTATTCGCCGGTGCGTTTGTCGGCTTCGAAAGCCATATATTTTATGGCGTCGACCATAGAGCCAAAACTGGGCAACAATTTGTCTTGGGGGTTTTCTTGCAAACGCAGATCCGACGCGTACATGTAAACCGCAATCAAAAGTAAGAATGGCAGAAGCGAAAGAAACCGCCGCAACATCGGCGGCGGTTTCGCATGAATACCCCAAAAAACGGGCGTCTTGGACATCGGCTTAGAGTTTCTTATCCGCGGCCATTTGCATGTACGTGTCGTCGAAGCGCAACTTCACGTTCTTTTTGTCACCGATGATCACGCCCTTCGGAAATTGAATGCCGACGAGATCCTTGGATTTCGCGTTTTGACCGTAGAGTCCGTGATCAAACGAAAACGTGCGAACGAATTCCATGGTCTCGGTTAGCTTCTTATCACGAGCAAATTCTGCCGCTTTTGTAGCTTCAAAAAACATCGCGGTCGTCTTGAGCTGGGCTTCGAACTCGGCTTCGGTGGAGCCGGCTTTCTTTGCCATAAAGGCGACGGCGGCTTTGCGCTTAGCCATATCTTTCCCGTTCAGGACTTCCATAGTTTCATACCAGGCGCCAACCAATGCTTTTTTGAAGGCGTCGGGGGAATCTGAGCGTACAACCATAAGATCGATGATTTCGCCGGGAATTTTTGAAGAATCGAAAATCAGATTTACGCCCTTGCCCTTCATCGCGTTCATCAGGATGGGATTCCAAGTGACGGCAATGCCTTTAGCGTCTGAAACGAATAGCGATCCGATATCCGCGTCACTGGCGTTGACCGTTTTCACTTCTTTCTCTGGAACCTTGTTCATTTCTAAAGCACGGCTCAGCAAGTAGTGCGAAACCGAAAGCTCGACGAGCTTGACGGACTTGCCCTTAAGCTCGGCAACAGACTTTTCGCTTTTGGTGATAATGCCATCGTTTCCGTTGGAAAAATCGCCGACGATTAAGGCTGTGCTGTCGATGCCGCCCACCGCGGGGATCGTCAGGGCGTCCATGTTGGTCATCGTGCAACCCTGGTATTTGCCAGCGGTGTAGAGATTGATGGATTCGACATAATCGTTGATCAAGGTCAGCTTGATCTTGATGCCGTATTTGTCGGCCCATTTCTTTAGGATCCCGTTTTCATCGGCGTAGGCCCAGGGTTCCCAGCCTGTGTAGTGGGACCAGCAGATATCGAAATCTTTTTTGGCCGGCGTGGGCTTGTCAGCCGCCTGCGCTTGCAACGTCATACCTAAAGCGAGGGCGATTAGAATCTTGAACATAATGGTTTCTCCTTATTTGATTTCAACTTTAAACTTCAACGGTGATTTTGGGTTTGGCGCGATTGCCTTTTTCCATTTTCTCGATCGCTTCTTTAGAATCCTTGGTCAGCTTGTCCAATTCCAGAACGGTGGTCGCCATTTGCGGGAGCGCGTTCATGCGGAAGCTGGCGATGTCTTCCATCGCGATCTTGATATCGGCGAAGGCACCGCGCAGCTTTTCCATGTCCAACTGGGCGCTGGCGGCTTGCTTGTGAATCGCGGCGCCTTGCGTTTTCAGGCGGTTGGCGGTGCCCGCAATCAAATCCGAGGTGGTCTTGTTTACGTTTTCAACTTTATCGAGAACGTCTTTTTGATTACCCAAAGCGATGGCGACGGTGGCGCCCACTTGCAGGGCCGAGACCGTGACGTTGAGCGCGCGGTTCACCCCGCGGATCAGTTCGCGGTTATTTCGGATGATGATTTCGGTCGCCAGAATACCTTGCTGGTTCACGGCGAGCTGCTGTTGCAGATCGATGATGCGTTGGCGCAAAGGAAACACCAGCTCTTCAGCCACGAAGCGATGTTGATCGCTACCTGCGGCCAGTTCGCCGCTGTCCAGTTTCTTTTGCAACTTTTGATCGATCACGATGGAAAGCTGAATCACTTGCTCGAGCTTCTTGGTGATTTCTTGCATGCGCTTTTGATCTTCGGCCAGCGTGGTGTTATCACGCCCCAACTGATCGCGGCCCTTTTCTAAGGAACGAATGATCGCGGCGATGACGGTCTGCGCACTTTCGTACTTAGAAAAGTAGCGCTTCAGCGGAGTGCCCACGCCCGGCAGTGAACCCAGTACACGAGAAAACCAACCGGGCTCAAGATCGATACCGCTGGGGTCCAGCGCCTCCACTTCCATTTTCAAATTGATCAATGCGTTTCCAACGTCGCCACTTTCGTCGGCACGCTTAGAAAGATCCTTCACCGGCTGCTGCAACATCTGACTTTGCTGTGCGGATTTTTTTTGCAGCTCCAGACCCATATTTTCAACGGCATTTTTGCCGTCGCCGCGGGACGTGACGTCCTTGGGGTCTAGCGACAGAAGGGCCTGGACGAAATTGTCGGCCTTCGCTTCGAGTTCTTTATCGATCTTCGGCGCTTCCGCCGTCATTTCCTGTTTCAAAATGGCCGCGTTGGCCACCTGCAACCCTTGCGCGGGCGCTGCTTCGTTCGACATTTTCCCTCCTCAGGTTCAAAAACTTTTGGCGCGTTTTGCGATCAATTCTAATTCGGCGGTGGCGTCAGTGAGTTCCATCGAAGATATGCCGCCTTTGCCGCGCATTTCGACCACGGCTGCGTTGGCCCGGGCCAATTGCGTGAGCGCTTCTTCGTTGAAGGTGAGCAGTTCATTCACTTTGCTCATCTGTTCTTGGCGCAATTCTGCGCGCGCCGTCAGGGTTTTGAACTCACTCTCGTCAGTAGGCTCTACTTTTTGGAGCTTCTCAAGGGCTTTCATCCGCTGCTTGATGTAATCCGGATCAACGGCCGAGATGCTTTTCAAACGAGTCGCAATGTTTTGCAGGGAATCCAACACGGCAAGATTCACTTGTTCACCCGTCATCAAAAAGCGATGAAATGTGATTTCTTTCGAGTCCAATTTTTCCGACAAGATATGTTGGAAATTTTGAAAACTATCGCGAATCAAATCGAATTGATGAAGGGCCTGATCGGCGTAGTCCTGCGCGTCGGGCTGAAGATCCGCATTGCGCAGATTTTTTTGCAAGATGGTCATCACCGCCTTCATGCGCTCTTCGGATTCACGCTGCAGAGTCATCAAATGATCACGCACGAAAGAGTCTTTACGAAAGAAGTAATTCACGGCCCAGCTGCCTGCGCCGATGGCGAGCCCACCGGCGGCGACGCCGGCCGTGACCGGGCCCATTCCGAACAGAACCGTGGTCAGTGATCCAAGCAAACCAATCGCCGTCGGATAAAGCGTCAGTGGATGCTGCAGACTCTCGGTCCAGACAATATCTTGGGTGGGTTTGCGGTCTTTCATCCCAGCTTCCCCATTTTAGAGAGCCTCGGTGACTAGAGTTAATTCAACTCGCGGCAAACGATATTCGTAGGCACGGTCCGCTTCGCCCGGATCTCGAGGCAAAGGTTTTTCACTGCCTAAACCCGTGGCTCTTATGCGGTTGGGGTCAAGGGCGTGCTTAGCACTTAGATATTGTTTCACCGCTTCGGCGCGTGACAACGACAGCGAGCGATTGGCGGCCGCATCGCCACGCAGGCCGGAATGACCTTTCACCAGGATTCTGAAGTTTGGATAGTGCAATAAACTTGCGGCGGCGAGATCGATTTCTTCCCGGCCCTCGTCGCCCAGTTCGGCGCGGCCACTTTGAAAAGTGATCGGACGTATTTTCAGTGTGCCCACTTCGGTCAAAGAATCCCACTGATCAACACTGAGCGCGAGAAAGCGTTTGTCGACCAAAGTTTCGCCATCATTTGGCGTCGTACCGAACTGCGAGGTTTCTGCGGCTACGGCTTCGACAAAGGCGGCGTACTGCAAGCGATAGGGGTCTTTGCCGGGTAAGGGATTGCTGGGGAAATCTTTGTGGTCCAATAAAATTTCGACGGTGGATTCAATCGTTTTAACTAGACCGTCATTCTTAAACCAGTCGCGTGCATTTTCGGTCAGGTTGATCCAGCGGACGCCCTTTTGTAAGGCCGTCGCTTGGGCATCGTTCAGTTTAGTGGCCAAGCTGATTTCTTCTTGAAGAAGCGCGGGTTGATCGCGGTAGGACTTTAGAGTTTTGAAGTAATGACTTAAGACAGTTTTAACTTTGTCGGGGGAATTTTTCGCGAACTCGCGATTCACCACCAAGATATCCACGATGAGCTTTCGTGTGTCTTCGGTCCCCAAAAGCTTGTGCAAGTTCTTGGTATTGAGCGCGCGTGAAACATCAGGTTCCCACATCACGGCGGCGTCCACTTCGCCGGCTTCTAATTTTTTTCGCGCATCTTGCGAGCCCGCCACTTCCACGCGCCAGGCACCTTTTTTGTCGCGCAAGGAAGCGATGTCGAAGTGAGAAGACACGGCTTTCAGCAAATGTTCGCTGGGAGAATTGGGAGTGAACGCTATCTTGAAATTCTTGGTTTTAAGTTCGTCGATTTTACTTAGCCGATCTTTGCGTGCGATCAGGGCGTCGCCGCCTTTCGACTCATCGATCACCATGATGATAATGCCGGGGAAATCTTCAGGGGCGCCGTTCAAGATAAACGAATCAACGGTGGCCACGGCGAAGTCTAGCTTTCCCTCCCGTAAGCGCTTCATACGGGCGGCATAGTCCGCGTTGTCGTCTTCGCATTGAAGCAAAAGCCCAGACTGGTGCAATCGCTTGCGCAGTTCTTTACCGCACAACGGAATATAGCCCACCCAATTGTCGATGCCGACGCTGATCGTGCCCGCGGCGCGCGCCGAATCCGACAAGGCGATTTGATCTTTCTCGGCCAAAAAGGGTTTGGCGAAATAGTAGCCGACGATGCCCACGGCACCTAAAATCAGAAATACGAAAAAGAAAGTCAGACGTTTATTCACTGCGCTTTAAACTCGTCCACGTTGAAGGAGCTAGCTTCGGCCAACACTTCTTTTAAGCCCTGGCGCAATTCTTCGGGATTGTCGGCCGACTGGTAAAGCACCAAACCCGGCTGATTCAACGAATGTTTGCTACCAATACAAAAACCAACGGTGTGTAAAACAACGGGCGTTCCTTTCAGCAAGGTTCCGACGATTGTGCGTGGATCCTGGCCTTCATCGGCCTCGCCGTCGGTCACCACGACTAAGTGATATTCACCGTAGCCCATTTGACGAGCGGCCTGTTTGGCTAGATTTTGACCGGCGGAATAAATGGCCGAGCGCAAAGGTGTTCCCCCGCCGGCGTCGATGCTTGAAACCAAATTTTTGAATTGCAGCAGTTGATCTTTGCCTAACGGCAAAGCTTCGCGCGGACCGCGATTGTCGAAGATCATTAAGCCGATGTTGGCATCGCCCGCAATCTTCGTTGCAAATTCTTGGACAGCGGTCTTAGCGACTTCGATCTTTCGCTGAGAGCCCGAGCATTTCGTTTCGGTCATGCTTCCCGAGGCATCGAACACAACATAATAATTGCGCGCCGTACGTCTCTCGACCGGTTCGATCTTTGTGCCTGGACCAAGCTCCGCCGGCCAAGTCAGTGGCATATCGGGTTCGCCGCTTAATTTAGGGTCGGTCGTGCTCCGTTCAAACATGCGCTTTACACCCATAAAGGTGAAGAAGATCACGAGTACGATTAAGATCCTTTTCATTTCAATCTCCGCCGTTTAGAGGCTTTCGAAAACGCTTTCTTCAGCTTCGACCTGAATGATACGGAACTCGACGCGCATGTTGCTGAGCCAATCTTTTTCGGTCTTCGGCGGGCATGGGTCGTTACCGCAAACGCCCGTGTTGGGTTTATCGATACCATGTCCAACGACGGCAAACTGCGCGGGATCTACCGACACTCCGCGCGACTTCGCATACTGTAGTAAGTTGTCACGAACGGCGGTCGAACGGGTGAGGCTTAAGTTTTTAAGCGATTGGCGCATACGGTTCAGCACCACGGGACTGGCGTCCACCTTTTTTTGCTTCAAATAACCCAGTGGATCCGAATGACCTTCGATGGTGATCACGGCACCGCCGTAAGTGGCTGATAAATTCACGGCCTTCTTAAAGGCGTCGGCGTAGTCGGCCATGCTGAAGGTATTTTGATTGGGCTTAAAGAAAACTTCGAAGCGAAAAAGTTCGCCTTCGGGCTTTTCTTGGGTGGATCTGCGAGCAGCGACTTGTGCCACCTTGTCGGCGTTAAAGCGACTCGCTTCTTCGACCGCGACGTTTTTCAAGTCTTTCTTCAAGGCATTGAAATCCCAAGTGGCTTTTTTAACTTCGCCGCCCTTAGTGATAAGGCCTGCGGCCTTCAAAGTGTCTTGGGCTTCGCGATTGATTTCTTCGAAGTTACGGGGATTCTTTGCGTCGGTGAAGAAGCGAACGTTACCGCTCCAGCCGACGAAGTTGGCGTCGGCGTACATGCCTTCGGTGTCGGCGATGGCTTGCTCGCTATCCAAAAGAATTTTCGCTGAACCTTTGATGATGCGGTCGTATTCGCTCTTGCGCGAACCTTTGGCTTTGACCAAGGCGGCCAGTTCTTCTTGCGCGTTCAACAAACCTTGAACAAATTTAAGAACGTTGGTGCGGTTGGCCTCGAGATAATCGGCGCGTACCGCGTAAACATCCGAGATAATTCGGCTGGCGGTCTTCGTCGACAAAAGAATCCGAGCGCCTTTGACCGAGTCTTCGGCACCGGTGCCTACGGACCCGTTTGAAGTCAGCTTCAAGGCATCAGGAATAATCACCAGCGCGGCATCGATATCTTTTTGATAGAAAGCGGCCGAAGGGCTTTGTCCGGTCCCGGTTAAGTCCTTCGTCCATTTGATTTTTACGTCTTTAAGACTTAGGCCCGCGTCTTTCAAAACTTTCCCTAGGTAATCGACGTGGGGGCCGTAAGCTTGAAGTGCTATGGTCTTACCCTTCAGACCGCTGGCCCCGCGGATATCACCCTTAACCACCAAAGCGTCACCGCCCGCCGACCAAGTCATCTGGTAAATGACGGTCATTTTTGTGCGGGGGTCACGATTCGCCACCTCGCTCGCCATCTGAATCATAGAAACAGTTCCGCGCAAGTAAGGGGACTTACAGCTGAGATACGCTTTCACCTGATTGGCGAAAACATCTTCGCGAAACAAGCTGAATTTCAAACCGGCTTTATCGAAAATGCTTCCCGAAGCAGTTTCGGCTTGGGCACCGTTGGCGTGGATGGTGGCAATATCTCCACCCCAGGTGATGACGGGAACCGCCAGCGTCGCCGGATTTTTGCAATTCTCTACTCCGCCGGTCACGGTTTGCATAAGAGGAGGGGAAGAAATAAAGTCCACGTTGGCTTGAGCTGCCGTGCAGGTAAATAAAATAAGGGCCAGCCCCAGGACTGTTTTTAGGTCGAACATGATTCGCTCTCCTCAAAGTTTTAGAAAATAAATGATAAAGGCAAACGTTGGGAATTATAAGGACTTCCCTCGGTTTATATTACGCGTAAAGCGCCGAATGCGTTTAGACTCAAGTCCTCATGAACAAAAAGCCTTCCGACACCCTGACGAATGACGAAGAATCCATCTTGCGCGAAGCCTGGGGTGACGCCTTGTTCTCCAAGGTGAAAGAGCGCCTCAATAAGAATGGCCATGGCAGCGCGCCGCCGGAAGAAGATGCGGGGCGCGGAGTCGCCCCTGAACTGAGCAAGTCAGGTCTAAAAAAAGAACCCAAGCCACCCGGCCCAACCGACATCAAGCGCGAAGATTTAATCGGTCAGGCGGCGGCGAAGGCGGCGTTGGATCAAATGATCTCGATGGCGCGTCTTAATCAAGAAAGAACGGCTCGCAAGCTAGCGCCTTTTCAAGTCACCTTGCACGCGGTCTTCGCCGGAAGCCCCGGTACGGGTAAAACGACTTTCGCGCGCTTTTATGCACAAGAGGTTAAGCGCCTGGGTTTATTGAAGTCCGGTCATTTGGTGGAAGTTTCGCGCACCGATTTGGTCGCGGAATTCGTTGGGCAAACGGCGGCCAAAACCACGGCCATGGTGAAAAAAGCCTTGGGCGGAATTTTATTTATCGACGAAGCCTATTCGCTGAAAAATTCGAAAGACGATGCCTACGGACAAGAGTGCATCGACACTCTAGTGAAGCAAATTGAAGATCACCGCAATGATTTGGTGGTGATCTTGGCCGGCTACACCGAAGAGATGCGCAACTTTTTGCACACCAACACGGGACTAGCTAGTCGCATTCCTAACTTCATCATGTTCGAAGACTACAGCGATGAAGAGCTGGGTTTGATTTTCGATTCGATGCTACGAAAAATCGGCATGACGTTGTCGCCGCAAAACCGCGCCTTCGTTATTCGCCAGATCGCACAAAAAAGAAAAGCCCGATCCTTCGGCAATGCGCGCGAAGTCCGCAACATTATGGAACGCTCACTTTCGCAAGCGGCTATGCGTTTGTCGGGTAAAGATCTGAAGTCGCTGCCCGACGCCGAATTGACCACTTTGATCTATTCGGATTTCACCGAAAGCGCCGTGGATCACGGCGATCAGCCGCCCGACCAAGCACCGGCGTCGGCCGTGGACAAGCTCAATGCTTTGACCGGGCTTTCGAAAGTGAAAAGCGAGATTCGTCGCTTAGCCGATTACCTTAAACTCAGTCAAAAACGCTCGGGCGGAAAAGTCCCAGCGGATTTGAATATGCATATGGTCTTTACCGGAAATCCCGGCACTGGCAAATCCACGGTGGCTCGTTTACTTGGCGAAATATATCGCGAGCTCGGCATGCTGGGCGGTGGACATGTGGTTGAGGTGGACCGCGCGGGCCTTGTAGCCGGATTCGTCGGGCAAACCGCGATCAAGACCAAAGAGAAAATCAGCGAAGCCTTGGGCGGAGTCCTTTTTATCGACGAAGCCTACGCCTTGAAGCAAGACGGTTTTGGTGGCGACAACTTCGGTCAAGAATCCATCGATGCACTGTTAAAGTCCATGGAAGATCACCGCGGCAAATTCGCGGTCGTCTTTGCGGGATACCCGGCGCCGATGGACACTTTTCTAGAATCGAATCCAGGCTTAAAAAGCCGCGTGGCCAATATCATTGAATTCGAAGATTTTAAGATCGAAGAGCTGATCAAGATCGCCAAAGACTTTGCAACAGTCGCAGGCTTCACTTTAAGTACCGGCGGCGAAGAAGCCCTTAAGAAAAGATTGGAAGAGGGAAGCAAACAAACTCGCACCTTCGGCAACGCACGCGAAGCCCGCAACCTCATCGAAAAGGCGTTCAAGCATCAAGCCGAACGCTTGCTCAAAGAGCGCGACATCGCCTCGCTGACTCAAGAAGAATTGACTGTTCTGGAAGCCGCCGATTTTTAAAGAAATCTTTAAGGCGAAACTGGACCACATTAGATTGCGCTCTGATCATACCTTTAGAATTGATATGGAGCGGTACCCAGGAAGGTATAAGTTGGAATCGTGTTCTTAAGCGCGCCGCCCGCCACAGCGAACAGCACGTCACCATCGTTGGACACGAATGCGTCTACGTCTCTTCCACCGTTTGTCATATTCAAAATCGCAGCGTCACTGGAGGCAAGACCAAACTTTTCTTGAAGAAGATCTGCCGCCGACCATTTTGGCCATTTTGACTTGAGTTCCAGTGGAAAAACATCGCCATCATCAAATTTGGCGTATTTAAAATTACTCGCCGTTAAATCTTGCTCAAGTTGGGCGAGCTTCCCATTAAGTGCATGGCCACAAAGCATGAGCCAATATTTTATTCCCTTTCCCGCCGCAATGTTCTCGAGTACTTCACGAAGCTTTTTCAACTGATAATCGTTCAAGTAGAGATGTCCTCGCCTACGGTTTTCAACGCTAAAATTGATGTAGGCCGTTTCAAATTTTCTAAACAAACGGTAACCATTCGATAGTTGCAGCTCAATAGTTTCTGAGAGCATCTTTCGGCGCCAATATTCCTTAAGTTCAAGAAGGCACGGCTGAACGAAGAAGAAGTCGGCACCCGCAAGATATATCGGGTTGAGGCGAGCATGCACTTTTGGATGGAAAACATGCTTTTGATCAAAGTAAGCAATCACTATATTGGCATCCACCAACACACGTTTTGCGCTTCCAAAGAGAGCATCATCCGAAGAAAGTATCATTGTTTTCTAAAGGGATTTGTCAGAGTCAGTTGAGGGTTTAGCAATTTTGCGTTGCGGTTGTTCCTCAACTTGATCAACTTCGTCGTTGTTCAAAGCCTTGTCCCGGCGAACCCGTTCGCGGATGTCAGAGATATCATTAAGCTTGGAAATCACGTGCTTTTCACGTTCCATAACTGCTTGCCGTCTCTTCTTTTCTTCCGGGGTAATTGCCATAGAATCTCCTACACTTAGAGGCTGCAAACAGTGTTCCGCCCCTATTGGACATTAAGGCTAAACAGAATGGTTAGCATATCCGAATATTGTCACTTTGGGAAGGTCCCGGACGGAGTTGAGTAAGGCTGAGGGCACACAAGAGATTCACCAAATCAAAGATGACCTATTTCTTTAAAGATCCAAAAAAGAGTCCGGTTTATCTGAATCGCGGAGGATTGCTGGTTCTTTCGCGGCCTCCCGTCGGCCAGCCAAACGCGTTTTCACGCGCGAAGGCAAAGTGCGGAGGTCTTCTAAAACCATCAGCATCGCGGGGATAATAAACAAAGTCAGCAAGAGCGAAGCCGTCAACCCCCAGCCCATGGCAAAGGCCAGTGGCTGCGTGAATCCCGATTCACCGCCCACGCCGTAGGCCGTCGGGAAAACACCCACCAATGTGCAGCTAGCCGTCAGAAAGATGGCGCGCAAGCGGCTGGCGGCGCCGTCGATGACCAGCTGGGCGGTACGACGACCATTTTCACGCCAAAGTTTGTTGATGTGATGGACCATCACGATGCTGTCGTTCACCGCGACACCCATCGTTCCGATCAGACCAATCATGGCCATCAAACCTAAGGGCAAGTCGTGAAGTTTCAAAGCCCAAACCACACCGATAAAAGCGAACGGAATAGGAAGTCCTACAATCAGCGGTTCGGACCAAGAGCGTAGTGTGGCCACTAAGATCAGATAAATCAAAATCGCCGCCGCCAGCACGATCTTGCCGGTCCATTCGCGACCTTTTTTGTCTTCTTCGTTGGCGTCGATGATTTTAAACTCCAAGCCCGGATATTTTGATCTCAAGGGTTTGATCAATTCCTGCATGTCCGCCTTAACCACTTGCTCGTTGGTTTTCTTGCCGTCGTAGCGGAAGTCCAAAGTCAGAACGCGGGCGCTGTTTTTATGTTCAATGCCTTGAGAGAACCCGGCCGGTTTCCATTCACCCAGACTGCGAATTGAGAAAATGTCCCCGTGTTTGGGAGATTGTACCGTCAATGCCTTAAGATCCTGCACGGTCGGTTCTTTTAAGCGGTTGGGTTCTAAATAGACTCTCATCCAACGATTCCCGTCGCGCGTTTGCAGAAGCTCGACGCTGCCGGTTTGTGCTTGAACCTGAAAGGCCAGATCTTCGCGAGGGATTTGAAATCCACGCATGGCTTGATTGTTCGCAAAAAATTGGTAAGTGGTGGGTCCTAGATCATCGGGAGGTACGTACTCACCGACATTTTTTTGGCCGGCGACCAGTTGAATCACTTCTTGCTCGGCGATTCGGAAGGCGCGTTCATCACGGCCCCGAATTTCGACGGTCGCTAAGTCTTTGCGGCGGGAATTAGCACCGCGTTCGCTGGCGACGGCTACCACTTCATGAATTTCGGGCGGCTTGAAATTCTTTATGGCCTCATTGACCCGGGCGTGCACATCTTCACGCAGACTGCGGACGTCCACCTCTTCACGATTAAGAACCAGTCGAACGGTCGCGTATTTTGAACCGCGATAGCTTTTGCCTTCGCGCCAGATCCAACCCAAGTTGGTCTCGATAAAATCGAGTTTGTCCTTGGGGATAGTCAAAAGCTCAGTGTGCAGGGGTTTAAGGATTTTTTCGACTTGCTCGAAGCTTAGTTCGTCCTTCATGGTGACGAACACTTCGACCTGGGGGGCATTGATGCTTAACGAAAAGTCTTGCGGCATTTTCGAAGCGGTAAAGAGCGAGTATCCAAGTAGGGCGATCGCGCCCATGCCGTACAGATAACGAAAGCGCAGGGTGTGCGTCAGCGCCCGTTTGTAGATGCGCGCCAAAAAGTGAAAGAAATTGGTCGCCCGGGTGGCCGTGGGCTTTTTCACGAAGTGGCTTAAGTGATTGGGCAAGATAAAGAAAGTTTCAAACCAGCTCAGCAGAAGAGCGACCGACACAACGATCGGAATCGCGAAGAAGACGATGGACAATTCGCTATCGATCACCAGAATTGGAATGAAGGCAAAGATGATGGTTAGAATCGTTCCTGAAACGGGCACGATCAGCTCGTTCGCGGCTTCCGAGGCCGCCACCTTGGGTTCGCGCCCGTCGACCAAAAGCTGATTGTAGCGTTCGGCAAAGATGACAGCGTCATCCACCAAGTTACCCACAACCAAGATCATCGCGATCATCGAGATCAAGTCGATCGAAATGCCTAAGGTCCGCAGGATCAAAAACGTACCGAAGTACGAGATCGGCAGACCTAATGCGGTCATTAGCGATGTCTTAAAACCCATAGCCACGGTCAACATCAACAAAACCAGCAGCAATCCCCCAAAGCCGTTAGACGTCAGCACCGAGATTTGCTGCTGCACGAAATAGGGGCTGTCATAAAGAACGCGGATATCCACACCCCGGGGTTTGTCTGTTTCCGCGAGCACCTTCTTTAGATCCGCGAAGGTCGCCATGGAATCGCGCTCGGGCGCCTTGGTCACGGTCATCTCGACCGCTTTTTTGCCGTTCAGCAGGAAATGGTATTTCTCGTTTTTCTCCAGATCAAATTTGACGTCGGCGACATCACCCAACTTTAAGCCGAAGCCTTGTGAATTTCTAAAAAGTGGAATCGCCGCGATCACGTCGGGGGTGACGGAATTCTGCGCGAACTCGAGCAGCCATTCTTTACCATTGCTTGAATTGAAGCCAATCACGTTTCCTTCGAGCTCCGATAAAACGGCGCTTCGAATCTGAGCTACGGTCACACCGTTTCGGGCCAACTTGTCTTTGTCGAAGCGAATAAACAGGTGATAGGAGGGCATGGAATTCTGCACGTTGTTGATGCCAGGAACCACGCGGATTTTATTCTTCAGATATTCAAGAAAGCGGTGATGATCCCAATTCTGCG
>JBEIHA010000025.1:0-17177 GCA_040381635.1 Pseudobdellovibrionaceae bacterium | reverse complement strand
GCCTCAGCGAAGGCGGGCTGAAGTTCGCGCCAGTAGTTGATTTTCTTTCCGTTGATCGCGGTGATTATTTCTAGCGAATTGAAGCCGGCAATGGCCGCGGGGCTCTTCGGATCTTTTATCCCGATCACCGTGGATCTGGATTCTTGAGTCAATCCTTCAATTGTTCCGACCTGGCGCTCGCTGGCGAAGATATTTTCATTTTCGCCCATCCCGACCGAAACATCGAATTTCAGCGGAGAGCTATCGCCCGGGCGCTCGACCACAACTTCAACCGCTTTTCCGCCGGCCACTTCTACCTTTTGCATCAAGTGCATCCACGTAGGGGTGGTTTCGCCGTTCACCGAAACGATCTTGTCGCCGGCGCGAAAGCCCTCATCAAAAGCTTTGGTGCCCTCTTTGATATCACCGGCGACGGGGCCGGCCATCTCCGTACCGATCCCACCGATCATGGTGAAAAGCAAAATCGCAAAAAACAAATTCATCAGAGGTCCGGCCAAGACGATCCAGATTCGCTGCATGACGGGTTTGTGTAAAAACGCGTAGCGCTTTTGTTCTTCGGGGACGTCGGCGGTGGGATCGTCGCCGTACATTTTCACGTACCCACCCAGCGGAATGATCGACAGGGCGTAGGTTGTGTCGCCTCTCTTAAAGCTCAGGATTTTTTTTCCGAATCCGAGCGAGAATGTTTCCACGCGAACGCCGAAGAACTTGGCGACCAGAAAGTGCCCCATTTCGTGCACGAAAATAAGAAGTCCGAGCAAGATGAAAAAGGGGGCGAAGTTGGCAAAGGCAGATTGAGACAAGCTGATAATATTCATTCCCAGATTGTAGAGATTTACATCGAGACGGGCCAGCGATTTTAAGGCTGGACTGGGGCTTAAGGCCGAATGTTTCTTTAAGGGAGCGGCGAGACATAAAGCGCGAAGGCATAGACCAACGGACACGAGATCAGAACCCCGTCGATTCGGTCCAAGATACCACCGTGCCCGGGCATAATGGACCCCGAGTCTTTGACCTGGGCGACGCGTTTCAACAAAGACATCAGCAGGTCACCGGTCTGGGCGGCAAAGCCACACACGAGGCAAAACACCACCGTAGGCAACACGGGATAGTCCTGCACCATGCATAAATATCCGGACCCCACCACGGCGGATCCCACCAAGCCCCCGGCCGACCCCGCCCAAGTTTTTTTAGGCGAAATCAGCGGCATAAATTTTCGATTTCCGAAAAAGCGTCCGGCAAAGTAGGCGAAGGTGTCGCCCGAAAAGACCACCAGCAACATAAACAAAAAGAGCGGGACGCCATTCGGTAATTGCAGCAAGCGCAAGCAGTAATAAGGGAACAGCACCACGTAAACTAAACCGAAGGCGCCGATGGCAACACTGGCCAAAAGCGCTTCGTTAGTCACCCGCCCGCGGGTGAGCCAAAGACTTGCCGCAAAAAATGCCGCATTTCCCAAGCCGAAAAGGACCATCTCGTTATTCGTGACATAGACCAGACCAATAAACGTAAGAAGGCAAATGGACCAGTAGGCGTGGGTCACCGCCGAGGGCATTTGACCCAGCCGAAAGGCCATGCGCGTGTATTCGCGGATACTCAAGACGATAACTATCGTCACCGCTAAGGATAGTCCGGCTGACCCGCCATAAACACCGATGCCAAGCACCAGAAAACCTGCTGCCAATGCCGAAACTACGCGCTGAATAAAGGCGGTTCGGTCGTCAGACATTAACGCAATTGAAGTTGATCAGTGGTTCGGCCAAAGCGTCGCTCACGTGAGGAATAGGCAGAAAGAATCCGGTGAAGATCTTCATTATTGAAATCAGGCCATGTCTTGGATTCAAATTCAATCTCGCTGTAGGCGGATTGCCATAAAAAGAAATTGGAAATCCGCGATTCGCCACTGGTGCGGATAATTAGATCGGGATCAGGCAGGAATGAGGACGGCATGAGCCCCGCGACCAGCGCTTCGTCGACTTCGCCTTCGTCGAGCAGTCCCATTTTCACCTGGCGCGCCACTTCACGGGCCATCAAAGTGATTTCTTGGCGGCCCCCGTAAGAAAGAGCAAAAGTCAGGGTCATACCGTTATTGCCACAAGTTTCTTCAACGACGTCCATGACCACTTCGCGGACCGCGATGGGCAAGCGACCGATTTCGCCGATCACTTGAAAGCGGATGTTCTGATCCATAAGCATTTTCTTTTCGCGAAGCAGCTGGCGGCGTAAGAGCACCATCAAAAACGAAACTTCTTCGACGGGGCGAAACCAATTTTCGGTGCTGAAGGCAAACAAAGTCAGGTAGGGCATCTTTAGACGGGCGCACTCTTCGATCACCGTTTTTGCAACTTTCGCGCCGCGGAGATGACCATAGACACGGGCGTGTCGCCGGGACTTTGCCCAGCGACCGTTACCGTCCATAATGATTGCGAGATGCCTTGGTACTTTCAAGCGGTTCAAGTTCCGTTAGACGGTCATCAATTCTTTTTCTTTATCCGCCGCAAGTCCGTCGATTTTTTTGATGTAATCGTCAGTCAACTTTTGCACTTCTTCTTGCTGGCGCTTGTTGTCGTCTTCGCTGATGGCTTTGTCTTTTAGCTGAACTTTTAAGGCGTCGTTGGCATCACGACGAACCATGCGTACGGCGACGCGAGCATCTTCACAGATCTTTTTAATGTTCTTTACCAGGTCCTTACGACGATCTTCGGTGAGTTCCGGGACTTTGAGGCGAATCACTTTGCCGTCGTTCATCGGGCTCATGCCGAGATCACTTTTTACGATGGACTGTTCAATCTCTTTTAAGATCGAAGTTTCCCAGGGGCTGATCAGAAAAGAGCGTGCGTCGGGCGTGCTCAAGGCCGAGACCTGGTTCAGCGGAGTGGGCGTGCCATAGTAGTTGACCCGGAGTCCATCCAGCATCGAAACGGCGGCGCGGCCCGTACGGACTTTTTTAAGTTCACCGAGCAAACTTTGTATGGCTTTTTCCATACTTTCTTTACATGCGTTCGCGAGAGGGGAAGCCATTTTCTACTCCTTTAAAGGACCGCAAGCTTGCGGTCCGCAACTACTTTACGGTCGTACCGATTTTCTCGCCACGCACCACGCGCGCGATATTTCCGGGCTTGTTGAGATTGAAGGTAATGATCGGAAGTTTGTTGTCCATGCAAAGGCTAATGGCCGTGGAATCCATGACCTGTAAGCCTTGTTTCAAGACATCCATATAAGTGAGGTCGCTATAAAACTTAGCGTCCGAGTGTTTCTTCGGGTCTTTATCGAAAATCCCGTCGACGTTGGTCGCCTTCATGATGACGTCTGCGTTGATTTCCATCGCTCGAAGGCTCGCGGCAGTGTCCGTCGTGAAATAAGGATTTCCGGTACCGGCGGCAAAAATAACGATCCGCTTTTTCTCGAGATGTCGGACAGCGCGACGACGAATATACGGTTCAGCAATTTGCGCCATGCTGATCGCTGATTGCACGCGGGTTGAAATCCCACGTTTTTCCAGCGCATCTTGCATGGCCATCGCGTTGATGACTGTACCTAGCATTCCCATGTAATCCGCATTCGCGCGATCCATGCCTTGCGAGGCCTGGGCTACGCCACGCACAAAATTACCGCCACCGATCACAATACCGATTTCCACGCCCAATTCGAACGCTTCGCGCACATCATCAGCAATTTGGCCGATGATTTCGGGATTAATGCCCGCGGGCAGAGACCCGGCAAGGGCCTCACCACTGAGCTTAAGCATAATACGTTTATATTTACTCTGCGCGATGTTTACTCCGATAAAAAGGACCGCAAGCTTGCGGCCCGCAATTATGATTACTGGGGCTTCATCGCCGCGGCGACTTCGGAAGCAAAGTCTTCCTTCTTGCGCTCGATGCCTTCGCCCAATTCAAAACGGGTGAAGCGGCGGATGACCAAGTTTTCACCGATCTTGGCGATCAATTCTTGAAGCATTTCCTGAACGGACTTGTCGGGATTCTTCACGAACTTCTGATCCAACAAGCAAATGTCGGAAGCCCACTTCTTCAGCTGGCCGTCCAAAATCTTTTCCAAGAATTCAGGCTTTTTGCCTTCTTCCACAGCCTTCGCCGACAAAACAGATTTCTCTTTTTCGCGAACCGCGGGGTCGATTTCGTTTTGACTGACGTAGAGGGGGCCGAGGGCCGCGATGTGCATCGCGATGTCGCGGCAAAAGTTTTGGAATTCTTCGTTACGAGCAACGAAGTCGGTTTCCGAATTCACTTCGAGCAAAACGCCAATGCGTCCGCCCGCATGAATGTAGGAGGTGACCATGCCTTCCGCGGCAACTCGGCCCGCTTTTTTAGCGGCTTTGCTTAAACCTTTAGCGCGCAACCAGTCGACGGCCTTTTCCAAGTTCCCTTGAGTTTCCTCAAGGGCCTTCTTGCAATCCATCATTCCGGCGCCTGTTTTTTCGCGCAACTCTTTTACTGAACTTGGGGTGATCGACATGTTTAAAGTCTCCATTACTTTTCTACTATTTTTTCTTCTTAGGAGTGGTTGCCTTCGCGGGCGCTTCGGTCACGACCGGGGCTTCAACCGACGCTACGTCGTCTTCCAATGGGGTTTCGATCGCGCCTTCGGGGGCGGTCTGGTCGAGTTCCATTAGAATTTCAACGTCTTCGGCGGTACCCGCAGCGACGAGCTTACGGCCTTTGTTGACCTTAGTGACAACGGGACCAGCGGCCACTGCAGGTGAATCGCCCGCGGCACCGCGACGAGCAGCCCCACGTTCCGAAGCGTCCACGCGACCCGTGGTCGGCATTTCACGTTCTTTACCACCGCCAGAAGCGCGCACCTTTTCTTGCCACTTTTTAGAGCCTTCGTTGAAAGCTTCAGCGATCAAGTTCGCGAACAATTTGATCGAGCGGATCGCATCGTCGTTTCCGGGGATCGGGAAGTCGATAGCTTCGGGATCCACGTTCGTATCGGCGATACCAACAACGGGGATGCCCAATTTTTTCGCTTCAAGTACGGCGATGTGTTCTTTGTTCAAATCAACAACGAACATGCACGACGGGGTGTCTTTCATGTCGCGGATACCATCAAGGTATTCCATCAAACGACCGGCTTCTTTTTCCATCTTGGCGCGCTCTTTTTTGGAGAAAAATTCCAGCTCGCCCTTTTCGCGCATTTGATCAATTTTCTTCAACCGATCAACCGACGATTTAACGGTTTGGAAGTTCGTGAGCATGCCGCCAAGCCAGCGCTTGGTGACGTAGAATTGTCCGCATTTCGCGGCCGCTTCTTTGATGGGTTCAACGGCTTGTTTCTTCGTACCAACGAAGATCAAGCGTCCGCCGTCGGCGGCGACCCGTGATACAAATTCAGCGGCCGTTTTGGCGCTGATCACCGATTTTTGTAAATCGATAATGTGGATTCCGCCGCGATCCGTATAAACATACGGCTTCATCTTGGGATTCCAGCGTTGGGTTTGGTGTCCGAAGTGCACGCCCGCGTCGAGCATGTCCTTCATGGTTAGACTTGGCATAGATTGTCCTCCTGGTTAGCCACCTTCCCGCATAGGGACCATTCACAATGAACAGCACCAGGAAATTCGCGGAAAGTGAGTCGTTATAATTGGAATTGGATATAGCCCCTAAGGAGGGGGTGCGGCAAGCCGGATGTTTGCGAAATTGCGAAGGAAAATGGGGGCCGGAAGCCGATCTTAACCGGGACCCGTTACCCGCGCTGGCGCGGGTAAGTTAACTCACTGATATAATTCAATTAACGCGCAGTGACCCGCGCCGGCGCGGGTGGATTGGTTTCGGAATAAGCGTGCGCAAAAGTGAATCCCGAACAAACTGGTCCTCTTGCCTGTGAATTCCAGTTGGCAGGAGTTCTCAAATTGAATCGGCCTCAACCAACAATGCTATTTGTTTCACAACAGCGCTTTAGGGGTCCGATCCTCGGAAAGAAACATGCTTTCTAGATCAGGCCGGACAACGAGTTGAGGAGGTAATGGAAGGTGGAGGCTTTTGACTTATGTAATGCCAGAGTATTTGAATACTTCGGTGCGCCACTTTCACAGAGTTAGGGGCCAGTTTTTAAAACTCCTCCGCCCCAGATTCCCGCGTCGACTTCGGCGCGGGCGTTCCGCCCAGCACGATCGATTGCAGATCGCGCACTAGTTCCAGAGAACCGATCTCTCCGCCTTGATTACCCAAGATATGCGATCCCACGAACAAGTTAGAAATTTCGGGGAACTTAAAATTATCCTTGGTCTTCAACGACTGCTGCCCCATCGAATTGGGTTGCACGAAAATACGCTCGGGCACCGGGGTATCGAAAGCCGTAGGCCATGCGCGCTTCAGCTGGCGCTTGATGTGGCGAATGCACTGGCCGACGAATTCGTGCTCGGCTTCGCGCTCGCCAGGCACCAAGGTCATCCAGCGCGACATATTGCCGAAGACGCGGCCAACAACCGGTTCAAATTCTTTAGCTGAGTGAGTGAAGATGCGAATCGACGGATCTTCGACCAAGGGTGCTGGATGCTGAAGTTCGAGCATCACGGCAGTCCACGCCTGCATTTTAGCCAAGCGTGTGCGGCTCTTGGCGTTCAGTCCTTCGCCTTCGATCAAATTGTTCAGCAAAGTCGGATGGGGCGTGAACACCACTCGCTCGGCCCGCAAGGATTTGTCGCCATTGACCACCACTTCGGTGACCTTGCCGTCTTCAACCTTTATGCCCGTCACTTCAGCCATCGTCTGCGCTTCGAACGGAAGCTGTTCGACCAAAACGCGCACCACGTGTTCAAGACCCGGTTCGATCAAAATGTCATGTGAATGGCTGTACTGAGAAAGTTCGGTGATCGATTGAAAATCGACGTCGCCAAAACCTGCGAACGGGCGCCAGCGGCCTTCGTCGTAAAGTTGTGGACGGTGTTCCCGCACTTCGAAGTTAAGGGCTAATGGAGAAACACTTTTCACCCATTCAAGAAGCGCTACGTTTTCATTGGTGCCGGCCACGAAATCGAGCCCGCTCGAAGCGTAGATATGCGAACCGGAACGGCGAGAACGTCCACCTAAATCCGGACGGGCTTCAAGTAAAGCCACGCGTTGACCGGCGTGATGCAATCTGTGCGCAAGAAAAAGACCGGTGAGACCGCTGCCGATGATTATTGTTGTGCCGACTGTGTCGCTTGAACTCATAGAACTAAAACACCAATTTTAGCTTACGAATTCAAGCTTTTCTTGAGGCAAGCTGAGATCTTTGTGATCAACCACCGCGCGGCTTGGGATTTGAGTTGACTCCGGCCAATCCAGCGCGCGATCGGAGGCGAAACTTTGTAGTACGAATAGACAATTCTCCGGCCTAGGTGTGTTCGCCGCAGACTTTGATCGCGAAAGTCGCGCAAAACGGTGAGTTCGACGGCGTAGGGTTGTTCGCTAAAGGCGGCATCGGCGACGAAACATGGTCCTCGCCGAGACTTAACCAAGGTCAAGAACTGCCGCATGACCGCCGGATTCTTTGCCGAACGGGAAAACTGTTCGGCCTTCTTCACGATGTCGGCATAAATCGTGCTGAACGGCAAAAACTCGGAGCATTTGCGGGCCGCGATTCCCATCCGATCGCCGTAGCGCGGGTTAGTGTCGTAGATGCGCATAAGATCCCAATACACCGAAGCAATGACGGTCAATTCTTTGGAGCGTGTTGAATTATTGAAGATCGCGGGCGACAACTCGCCCTTCTGTTTTCCGTGCACAACCTCAAGGACGCGAAGATATTTTTCGTATTGGACGGCGGCTTCGGAGTAAGCCTTTTGGGTCATCAGATTGCGCGCATTCTTGATTAAGTGGACGCGATTCTTCCACATCATCATTTTGTTTTTTTCGCGCACGTCGCGTTCCATGCGCAGCTTTAAGCCTTGCGACACTTGGCCCGTCATAGCTTCGAAACAGCTCGCGCAGACTTGATCCGGAACATCGACGGTGCCACTCGTCTTCAGCGCTAGGCGCATGCCGGCGTCGATCGACACGAAGTTATCGTTGAGGGTCCCGCACTTGGGACAAGCGGAAGCTTGAGCGACGGACATATTTAACTATTAGAGCATTGCGAATGGGTCGATGTCGACCTGGACCTTGGTCCCCGCCAGAGCCCATTCTTGCTCGCCCAAGAGTTGGCGGCAAAAATGATTTAGTTTCTGTGCAGAATCGCATTTTACCATCACGTGGTAGCGGTATTTATTGCGCAATTTAAAAAGCGGCGCTGGGGCGGGGCCTAGCACCATGATGTTTTCGGAGTACGCTTCGAACTGCTTTTGTAAAGCGTGGGCGCGCTGGACCAAACGGTCGGCTGTTTGGCGGGCCGAATCAGCACTTGGTCCCTGTACTCGGAACATCGCCATTCTCCAAATCGGCGGGTACAGCAGATCGGTCCGTTCTTGAAGCTCGTATTCGGCAAATCCGCGAAAATCGCCCCTGACCGTGTACTGGATGCTGACGTGTTCGGGATTGTAGGTCTGAATCACGACGCGTCCGGCGCTTTGGCGCCCGCTACGCCCACTCATCTGTGTCAGAAGTTGAAAGCTGCGTTCGCTAGCCCGGAAATCAGGCCAATGAAAACCCACATCCGCCAAAACAAGTCCTACCAAATTGAGTTTATGGAAATCCAAACCCTTGGCAATCATCTGCGTGCCGATCAAAAGATCGACGTTGTGTTGTTCAACATCTTCGATCACTTTTTCCAGCTGTTCGCGGGATTGCACTTCGTCGCGGTCGGCGCGTGCGATACGGATCTCGGGAAAAAGTGTGGCCATGTCCTGTTCGATTCGTTCGGTACCGAGGCCCAAGGGCTGCAAGGGAAACTCTTTGCAGCTCGGGCATATTTCGGTCAGCTGATCAGTGAATTCGCAAAAATGGCAGACCAAGTGCGAACGACCGTGCACCGTCAATGTCACCGAACAGTTGGGACATTCGGCGGTAAAGCCACAACCGTGGCACTGGGCGGTTTGCGCGACCCCACGTCTATTCAAAAACAACGCGGCTTGCTCTTTTTTATCGAAAACATGTTGAAGCTCGGCATACAGCTGATCTGAAAGCCAAAATGGCAAAACGGAAGGAGTATCCCTACGCATGCGAGTCACTTCGCGAAGATCTACGACTTCGATCGCGGGCATTTCGCGATCAAGAACGCGCGATTTCATCGTATGCAGGTGGTATTTTCCGCTCAGCGCATTATTCCAACTTTCCAAAGAAGGGGTGGCGGATCCCAGAACGATGGGAATATTCATGGTGCGCGCCAAGACAATAGCGGCATCGCGCGCGTGGTACTTCAATTGCTCATCTTGTTTGTAGCTGGGCTCGTGCTCTTCATCCAAAACAATCACGCCTAAGTTCGGAACCGGGCAGAATAGCGCCGACCGGGCACCGATCAAAATGCGGCGTTCGCCGCTCACCACGCTCCACCACTGATTGGTTTTTTCGCGCGGGGTGAGATGCGAATGCAAAACCGCAATCATCCCTGGGAATCGCCGCGAAAATCGATCGAGCAATTGGGGCGTTAGGGAAATCTCGGGAACAAGAACCAAGCCCTGTTTGCCTTCGTTTAAAATCCGCTCAAGTAAATTCAAATAAACTTCGGTTTTGCCGGATCCCGTCACCCCGTGCAGGAGGTGCACATTGAAATCGGGTTTATCGACAATGCTTTTTAAGACGGACATTTGTTCTTCTGTAAGCCGGGGTGGATCGGATCTTTCCATGTAATCTTTGACAGCTGCCGACTTGGTCGACTTGCGATTGGTCTTTCGTGCGAGAGGCGGGAAAACCGTTTCAACCACTTGGCCGAGTGGGTGCAGGTAGTATTGCGCCAGCCATTCCAACCAGTCCATGTAAGGCTTTGGAATCGAGGGGCGCTCTTGGTCGGCGGCGATCACCGGTTTTAATTTGATTTCTAGATGAGCAGGGCGATCCGTGTTCTTTAAGACCACGCCCTGTGCCGTTCTTCGGCCGAGCGGAACTTTAACGGCTTGCCCACGTGTTAAAACTTCGCCCGATTCGGGCGGCAAATAGGTCAGCGCCTCCAGCGGTGCGTCCACCGCGATCAAGTAAGCTTGATTGGGGTCAAGACTCATCTAAATCTCGAATAGAACTCGCGCAAGGCGTCCGAATCGGGAAGTTTTAGCGCGTTGGCCGCGGTCAACGAGGAGGTCTTGAAGCGATTGTCGTTGGTCGTGATTTGGCCCAAGGATTTTACCGAGGTGACGTTCACTGTAATATTGAAGCCGCCGAAAGTGTACGAGATCACACGGGGGAACCAAAGGCCATCGTCGAACTTCGCGTAGTTGTCCGCCTTCATCACAACGCCAGAGGCTCCCTTAAATTTGCGCACGACGAACTGATCCTGCTCGATCCACAGTGTCGGTCCGCTGCCTACCGCTGGGGAAATTCCGATAGCGTAGTTGACGGCACCGCCCGTGCGCGACAGCCGCACAAAACTTACCGGTTCATACTTCGGCGGGCCCTCGAAATTCAGGGGACCACGGTCGCGCAGGGATTCTGGCGGAGTGACCTTCAAGGTCACTAAGCGTGAACGCAAGTATTTGCTGCTGCGAAAGTGCAACAAGGGTTCGAGCCACTCTTCACCCAAACGCTGATTTTTCAACGCCGTGCCATCGATGAAGGTCTTTTGCGATCCTTCGAAAATAATGCTGCCTTGAACGGCCCCGCGCAAGACGTCGCGGCCTTCAAGAGTCACGCGCAGATTGTTTTCGTTCAAAACGGTCCAGATTTCTTTGACCGTGTAGACCTCACTATCCCGTCGGAAGGTGACATCCTGTTCGATCTGAAAACCGCCTTTGCCGTGTTGGTCCGCCGCACGCGATGTGATCAGCGCGTATTCGGGAATATAAGCGAAAACACCTTGCGAAATGATCGCGGCGGCAACAAGGAAAATAAACTTCATTGGATTGAACCCTTCTTAACGATGGATTTAAGAAACAAGCGAAAAGCTTTGCCAATTTCGGGATGTTCGAGACCCAATTCTACGTTGGCTTTCAAATATCCAAGCTTATCGCCGGCATCGAAGCGGCGGGCGTTAACAATCGTGGCCATCATTCCGTCATGTTTCGCTAAAGTGTTCATGGCGTCGCTCAATTGAATTTCGCCGTTTTTGCCGGGCTTTGTTTTCTCTAAAATCTTAAAAATGTTCGGACTAAAAATGTAGCGACCGGGTAGGGCCAAGGTGCTGAGCGCTTTTTGGGGATCGGGCTTTTCAACGACGCCGGTGACTTTCCAAAGATTTTTACCTGCGGATTTGCCTTCGATGATTCCGTATTTGGAAACTTCGCTCTTTTCTACGTCGATCACCGCGACTGTGGATAAGCCTGTGTCTTCCGCGATCTTCTTCAGTTGTCCGATGCCCGTGGGCTTACCTTTGCCGGTGATCATGATCTCGTCGCCCAATAAAACGGCGAAAGCTTCTTTGCCCGCGACCGGTTTAGCGCACATCACGGCATGTCCAAGCCCGAGCGTTTGATGTTGACGAAGGCTAATGACGGTTAAACCTTTGCGCAGTTCGCGCACCTGTTTCAACAAATCGGATTTGCCGGTTTTTTCGATCAGCTCTTCGACCTCGTAGGACACGTCGAAAAAATCTTCGATGGCACTTTTACCGCGACCGGTAATCAGAATCATTTCCTCAATGCCGGCGGCCACGATCTCTTCCACGTTGTAGAGAAGCGTGGGCTTATCCACGATAGGCAGAAGCTCTTTGGGGATAGTTTTCGTCGCGGGCAAGAAGCGGGTGCCGAGGCCGGCGGCAGGTATAACGGCTTTACGGATCTTCATCGCTCTGAAGATTCCACAAATGAGACACTTTTCGCAAACAAATAGTTGATAACGACCCTCATACTTTAGTGCAGGTTTCCGATACGTTTTAAGACAGTTGTCCCGGAGGTGTCTTATCAGGTCCCAAAGTATCAAAATGAGACATGTCTTAAGCGTGTGCTGCATCGGACTTATTCTCACCTTCCAAAACTGCTCGCAGGCCTCGTTTGAAGGTGAGAACGAAGAGTCGAGTTTTGAATCCGGTTTGCCTTTCGCCTACTCGGCCAAGATCGATACCATCTCGTACATGTCGTGCTCGGGCATGAGTGACAACGCTCCAAGCAGACGGGCCTACTACACGATTCGCGCTGGCGCCTATGGCACTTGCAATCCTGCGGACGTCAATTGCTCTCCGTTCTCAAGCCCCCTCGCCGGACTTTCGATGTCGGGTCAATTCCGCAAAGATACGCAGTACTACGACAAAAAACAAAAAGCGCGTTTGTTTTCAATGAGCGATAAAAATGCGAATACGTTTTTAAGTTTGTCGATACGTTCAACCGGTAATTACCAATTGCCGTGGAAAGAAGGCAACTTGGCCGCTGGCGAAGAGCTGGACGCGATGTTGCCCGCGCTGGATTCGCCCGCCATCGCGGGACCGTTGGGTTTTTCTAGCCCCGGACAGATGTTGAATTACTTCCCGGGCTCGCAAACTCAGCGCCTGATGGAAGGAAGCTTGCGTTACTACAATTTTGAAAATACCGCGAAGTTGACGCGCGATACTTTGAATAACCGTGAAGCGCTCCTGGTCATGGGCTTTTCGAACAGCGCCGATCCGCTGGAAGTGGGCTTGCGCTCGCCTGATCAGGCCGAGCCTAGCCAAACGCAGCTGCCTGGCAACCGAGCTTACGGGACAGGATTTTACCTTGGTTTTAGCCTTCCCTTTGGTTACAGCGCGGGCGAGCAACGCACGTTGAGCGCCGCCCAAGGCGTGGAAGAGATCGATCTGATCAACACCCAGCCAAACAACGCCAGCTGGGACTGCAGCGCCAATTATCAATTCATGGTTGTCCGCCCCGAAGACAAAGCGTCGGGGGCCGTGAATTGTGATGCCACCGTGGATCGTTATGCAGACGCCAATCAGCAGGCCGCCCTCAATGCCATTCGCCGCGTATTGCGCGTCGAAGATTGGTTCGTCGACGTGGCCCGCAAGTGCATTATGCCTAAGCGGACAGGTGACTATTGCTACGGCAATGTTCAAGGCCGCCAGATTATGTACGGTGTAGCTTCGTGTATTAACGATGGCACTCGAATGTGCCCGCACTTCGTCAGCGTTTGCATTCGCCGCTAAGCTCCCATACCCTTCTCGGGTATGAGAGCCATCATCTTCGCCCTATTCTTAATTTCCTTTCAATCCAACGCCGAGTTTTATAAAGGCCCGATCTCCTCCGCTATGGGCGGAACAGGCCGCGCCGGAATTTCCTCCTCCGAAGGCGCGTTTTTAAATCCCGCGGTGATTCCCCTCATCAAAAATTACGAATTTATCGGCTTCTACCGTGACGGAGAAATCGCCGATGGCCAACACCGTCAGGGCTGGGCCGTGGGTGTCGTCGACAACAGTGAGGGCGTCTTGTTCCCCGGGGCTGCTCATTACGGTAAGACGCGCGACACGGGCCGGTCGTCAAAAGGCATTCACGGAGAAATATGGCACGCGGCCGGGGCTTATTTATTCAATGATCGCCTCTCGGTAGGATTTTCTGCCTACCGCCTTCAGTACAAATCGAAAAGCGAGCAGGCGTACACTCAGTGGAGCGGTTCCCTAGGGTTGGTGGCCCTGCTGAATGAGTCGATCTCGGTGGCTTACGTTTACGACAACGTCGCGCGCCCCGGATCCGAGACTCCAAAAGCTTTGCGCGAGGATCCTAAGCATTCTTTAGGCTTTTTCGGGCGGCTGGGTGATCTGATGGTGGTGCGCGCTGATCTTCAGCGGGAGGTCTATTTCAATCCCGACGGGCGTATGACCTACATGCTGGGTTTCGAATCCGTCACGTCCGAGTGGTTCGTCGCCCGTATGGGTTACCGATTGGACGATTTGGCCAACCAAAGATTCGCCACCGCCGGCTTTGCCTTCAATGGGCCGCGTTTAAAGGTGGATTACGCCATAGAAAAGAACATCGAGGGCACTTCTGGCGCGCTGCATAGCGTTGACTTGAGGGTACCCTTTTGATAGCTTCGCCCACTTCTTAAGCATTTGAAATTGAGCCGCCCGATGTTTTGGCCGGCTCCGATCAGGAGATCACCATGGCTTCGAAAACCAAAAAGACTGAATTCCGCCGCCGCCGTAAAAAAGGCGCTCAAGGCAAGAAACGCAAAGCCGTGAACCGCAACACCGGCACGACACTGTCTAAGAAAGAATTGTTCGGAGACAAGTAATTCATTCCCAAGCCCGCGAGTTTATGCGGGCTTGCTTGAGATCCCGAGAGCCGGGTTTAGCCGACTCAGTTACCGACTCTCGGACAGCTTTCTGGGGCGCTGATCAAGTTTAAAAGTTTTGCCGTGGCACACACCTTGAATTGATCCCGAACCATGCCAAAAAAGAAGCCCATTAAAAAATCCAAAGAGCTTTATCCAGAACGGTCCGACGACGTGCCCGTGACTCAGCGGATGCTCTATTTGGTTCGCGACGAACTTAAGTCGGATCACAAGGCTAATGCAAAAAATCTGAATTCTGAGATAACGGCACAAAGACAGGATCTGACTCATAAAATCGATTCTGTTAAACAGGATTTAAAAACTGAACTTTCGGCGCTTGATTTTAGGCTCACGACTGACTTTAGTAAGGACATGCAATCCTTAAAGTCAAAAGTGGGCTCGGAGTTTGAGTCCTTTCGGTCAGATATTCATTCCTTTAGAACAGAAGCTAATTCAGAACTTCAGGCTTTTCGGGCTGAGGTCGGCAAAGAGTTTCAGTTGGTTAGGTCCGAGCAGCAGTCATTTAAAACTGAGGTCGCTTTAGAGTTTCAGTCGGTCCGGTCCGAGCTTCAGTCATTTAAAACTGAGGTCGCTTTAGAGTTTCAGTCGGTCCGGTCCGACCTTCAGTCATTTAAAACTGAGGTCGGCAAAGAGTTTCAGTTGGTTAGGTCCGAGCAGCAGTCATTTAAAACTGAGGTCGCTTTAGAGTTTCAGTCAGTTAGGTCCGAGCTACAGTCATTTAAGTCCGAGGTCGCCTTAGAATTTCAGTCAGTTAGGTCCGAGCTACAGTCATTTAAGTCCGAGGTCGCCCAAGAGTTTCAGTCAGTCAGATCCGAGCTGCAGTCCTTCCGTGCGGAAATCAGCGCCGATATTCAACAATTGAGGTCCGACTTTCACCGCATCGCGCTTCTCGTGGAAGAGCAAAATGCGCGGAACAGAATTGTATTGGACGGATTGACCGCTCTATTTGCCCGGCAGGACCGAGTCGAAGCCGAGGTCAAAAGTTTTAGGGAACTTTTGGTTGCGCTCAAATAAAAAAGCCGGCTCGTGGCCGGCTTCCTGATGTTACGCCGGCCAAGTTTGGCCGGCTTTCTTATTCCGCTTGTGCGCTTCGCAACTTCGATGTCGTCTGGGCACTATCGCCTTTCAGAGTGAAGGCCACCGGGTGGCGCGCCCAGCCTTCCTGGCCGGGCACGAATTTAAACTGCCCTACGGCGCGCGCGGCCTCTTGGTCCAAATCCTTATGGCCCGAGCTTTTCGCGATCTGTAAGTCCGAAACGGTTCCTTCTTTCGTCACACGGTAAACCAATTCCACTTGTCCTTGGCGCGCTTCGCGACGGGCCGACATCGGATACGAAGGGGATTTGTTTCCCGTCGTTTGTTTCAAATCCAAATACGAAACGGCACCGGCTTTGGTCGCACCACCATGGGCAAGATCGGCGTCATTGGGTGCGGGGTCTTCCACTTTTGCCTCTTCGGTGCCGGCTTCCGTCTGTTCATCCGAAGCTTCAATTCCGGCCGGTGCGGTTTCCTCAACTGGAGTAAACACAGGCGCTCCGGATACGGACTCTTCAATTTGTGGATCGAGTTTATCGTCATGAACTTCTTCGACCGCAACTTTGGGGGGGAGCTCCGTCATTTTCGTTTCAATTTTCTCGGAGCGCTCTTTGATGATCTCGGTCACCTTTTGCATCGGCGCTTTTACAACTCGAGTTGTGCGCGTCGAGGCCTTGGCCAAGTTCATCGGCTGCGCTAAGGGTGCGGACTCAGTGCCCGGCTGATCGGCGGCTTCGCCCATCTGCACTTCGATCTCTTGGCCCTCGGGCGCGGAGACTCGGGACGGTGATATGGCTACGGCCGCCACGCACATTGCGTGAACGAAAACCGAAAGAATAACGAAAAAAGACGAACGCATTTAGGATTCCTTTCCCAATCGCGCGGGCTTCAAAAACCCGCCTACCCTATACAAGGCTGGGGCCAGACCCATCCGCGAGCCAATTGTTAGGCTGCTGTAAGAGATTCAAGGGGAGGCGCAAAAGGGTCACCTCTTTGGGCTGGCCAAAGCAGGCAGTGGATTGAAAACTGTTCGAATCAATCGAAAGGTTGGCGAATTCTAAACAATGAGTAGATCCGCGGGCACAGAGCCCGCGACGATCGCCTTGCTCAGGCGCTCGTGATTCGCGTGTGCGATTTGGTCTTTCGCTTTTGCGAACTCTACGGGATCGGGTTCCTTCAAAACATCCTTTTTGAGAGTGACGACGCGGGTGTAGCTCTCATCAATCTGTTTGGCACTAATTCGGTGATCTTTTAGGGCTTTGACAATGGCATCCAAGGCCATTTGCGGATGTTCAAACTTGTTACAGTAAAGAAGAATATCGTTGCCGGCCACCAGTGCACGGACGGCGATTTCTTCCACCGAATAGTGTTTAGCTAAAGCACCCATATCTAAATCGTCGGTGACCACCAGCTGGCGGTAGCGCAATTCTTCACGCAACATTTTCTTAATAAAAATTTCCGACAGCGTTACCGGATAGTCGGGATCAATTTTCGGAAATTTAATATGCGCGGTCATCACCATATCTAGCCTGGCGCGAAAAACTTTCTTGAACGGCACCAGTTCGACGTTCTTTAAATGCTCAAGGTCCGAATTTTCTACGGGCAGATCCTCGTGGGAATCGACCAGGGTGTTGCCGTGACCGGGGAAATGCTTGGCGCAGGGGATAATCCCGCTTTTGATAAAACCGCGGACCAAAGCGCTGGCCAGCTTCGCCACCTGTTCGGGATCGGTGCTTAGGGCGCGGTCGCCAATGACGGTATTCTTCGGATTACTGAAGACATCGACGCAAGGAGCGAAGTCCAGATTAATGCCTACAGCGCGCATCTCGGCCCCCATGCACATCGCCAACTTAAAGGCGACCG
>JBEIHA010000024.1:0-17194 GCA_040381635.1 Pseudobdellovibrionaceae bacterium | reverse complement strand
GTGCTTTTTCAACATTCGGAAGAGCGTCGTTGTACATTTTGATGGAGCGATCGCGGTCGGCGCGGCTACCCGGACATTTCTCTATGCAACCCGACTGCATTTCGTTAATGGCCTTCAGACGAGCGCGATCGGCGTAGAGGTCAGCCAGGCGAATCTGTACCCCCGTGCGGGCGGCGTCGCCTTTTTCCAAAGAATCGATGCCCATTTCAAGTCGCGAGATGACTTGGTCGTGAGTGGTTTCATCCATTTTAACGGCAAAGGCATTCGTCGCGAGAAAAGCGAACCCTAGAATTAAAAATGTATTTCCTAAAACGGTCATTATAAACCCCACTGACCATGGGGCTTAGGCAATGAGTATGCCGCTGTCTAAAAGTTCGCTACGTGGATATGAGCTAATCAAAGTGACGTTCTACGGCACTTCTCCCGTGAATTGTTTCACGGTCTAGGGAATACAGCCCGCGTAAGGTGGACCAATCAACTGCACGAGAGTGAAGAGCTGATAGCTCAAGTCGCCATCAAATTCAGGGTCCTGCTGCACAATTCCGTCGGCGCAATAGCAGGCGCCGCGCACCATGCCTCGCACGGTCTGGTTGGCGGGATTGGTGATAGTGAATACGGTTTGCTTGACTTTGCCGTTGCCTGCCCCCGAAAATCGGGTCAGCGTGTAAAGTACGCGTTCCCCAAAGTCTTCCGTCTGATAGAGACCACAGACCGAGGCCTGACAGGGAGCTGCGATGGACATGAGAACGCCTAGAAAATATCTCATTCGATTTAATGGAAGTCCCATAGGCCCAAACCTATGGTCAAGGATTAATGGTAATGATTGGGTTCTGACAGAATAAACACAGGAATCTCAACTTCGATTTCCTCGCCGGTTGAGGCCTTCATGTAATAGGTCCCCTGCATCGACCCGGTGGGCGTCGACAGGGGGCAGAAGGAAGAGTACTCGAAGCTTTCACCGGGCTTTAAATGCGGTTGCATGCCCACGACTCCGTCGCCGCTGACTTCTTCCATTTGGCCGAAGGCGTCTTTGATCACCCAGTGGCGACGCACCAACTGAACGGGTTTGTCTCCTTGGTTACTGATGCGCACCTTGTACGAAAAATAATAATAGCTGGACTGCGGATCGGACTGATCGCGAACGTAGCTGGGGTGGACCTCCACCTTGATTTTTTTGGTCGTGGCTTCAAACATAGTGGGTCAAAAATGCGGGAGTAAAGTGCTTGTGTCAAGGCGCCCTGAAAGCTAGCATTAAGCATTACATCGAAGGAAGACACCATGACTTTACGCCGTTCCGCCACTTGCACTCTCGCCTTGGTCGTATTAATTCCCTTAAGCGTTTCGTGCAATCGCAAGCCGAAATCGAACAAGGATCAGGTCAGCTACACCATTGGTGCCCAATTCGGCAAAAGCCTCAAATCGCAAAATCTTGATCTCGATACGGACGCATTAAGACGCGGCATCGTCGACGGCTACAAGGGCGGCGAAAAAATTCTTTTGAGCGAAGAAGAAATGCAAGCCGCGATGATGAAGCTCAGCGAAGATCGTCATAAAGTTCAGACTTCTGAATCCGAAGCCAACAAAGTCAAAGCCGACGAATTTTTGCTGAATAACAAATCCGTGGATGGCGTGAAGGTCACCGAAAGTGGTCTGCAGTATATCATCACCAATCCGGGATCGGGCGCTTCGCCAAAAGGCGACGACGTGGTGGTCGTACACTACAAGGGCACTTTGATGGACGGCACCGAATTCGATTCGTCCTACAAGCGCAATCAACCGGCGGAATTCCCCCTTAAGGGAGTGATCCCCGGCTGGACCGAAGGTTTGCAGATGCTAAAAAAAGGCGGCAAAGCTATGTTCTGGATTCCGCCCGAACTCGGTTACGGTGACCGCCCTCGCCAACAAATTCCGGGGAACGCGGTTTTGATTTTTGACGTCGAGCTGATCGACATCAAGCCAGCGCCCACCAAAAAGAAGTAGTTCTATTTTAAAAAATTCTTAAAAGTGGCGACCACCGGATAATGATCCGAAGGCAAATACGTGCGCTGCTCCAAAGTCTTCGGTATCGGCAGGGCCACTTTCAGGTCGCTGCGGTAGCGGAACACTTCGGCCGCCAAGAGGTCCGTTTTTAATTCTGGACTGATAAAGATAAAATCGATTTGCATCGCGTGGACGCCACCGCCGCGCTGAAACTGCAATTGGGTGGCGCAGTCTTCAGTGGCCAGGCCGGATAAGTCGATCACGCTTTCTAAATCGGTCGATGCTAAATCCTGAAATTCTTCTGCCCGAGCCTCGCGCCTGGCCGAACCATTGAAGTCGCCGGCGACGATGACCTTCACTGCGGGCGAAAATTCGGCGCGCAGTTCGCGGTATATTTTGAATAGTGTTTTGGCTTCGGCTTCGCGGCGTTGTTTGCCCTGCGGGTCGATGCCTTCAGGGTCGAGCTTGGATTTCAAATGAACGCTCAACAGAATCAGCGCGGGCACGGTTTCGCCATTTTTAAAGACCCGAAGCTCAGCGCACTCGCGCGAAAAATAATGGGTCTTCACATGACGTAGCGGCTCCAACCCCTCGAAATACAGGTTGGACTCGCGCTCATGCGGATACAAGAAATCTAAGGGTCGGTCTTTGTGCGTTCGCAGTTCCACTTTATGGACAAAATCTTTGTGCACCAAAAAGCCCACGTCGATGCCGCGGTCGGAATTGCCCTCCAGCAAATAGGGAAGGTAAGTGCCTTTTAAGAAAAGCTTGGCGAAATTGCTCAGTGATTCGATGCCACCCACTTCGTTCATGCAAACGATGTCGGCGTCCATATCTTTGATCGATTCGGCCAGCCAAAGGGTTTTCACCAAAGACTTATTGGGCACGGTGGCCGAAGACATCTTTTGCCAGTCTTTCTCGTTGACCTTGGTCCAATCGCGATCGGTCGTGTCATTCAAGAAAAGAAACAAGTTCTCGGCGTTGAGTTGAACAACTTTAAAAGTGTTTGAGCGGGTCCGCGACATGGGAATATGATAGCCGCTCAAATACGGGAAAGGAAACTCTGGTGGCCACAAAGTTGTCGAAAAATTTCTGGGGACTTACCCACGAACCCTTAGTTGTACAGCATTTGAGCAATGAGGCGGGGAGCGGCCAGAAATCCGCCAAGGTCATCGTCCACCTAGGCAAGAAGGCTTCGACCCCGAAGCCGTGGCAGGCGGAATTCGTCGATACGGCCGCGAATGCCACTTCTATGATCCGAGTGAGTGATAGCGCAAATCGAGTCAAAATGCTGGTGTCGCCTCTGGTCACTACGGAAGCCGAGAGTGATCCTGCTTTGAAAACTCGCGTGCCGGCCCGACTGCGCGACGCGATGGGCTTGGTTGTTTCAACGCTCGAGCGCCTGGAGGTCGAGTTCGCCGAGATCGATCTTCACTTAGGAAAAAATGAAGTGCCTGCGGCGATCTTGGGTCTTGAGCTGGCACTCTATCGATTCAAGCGGGTTTTCAGGGGCGAGCTTTCGAAGCTGCGCCTTTCGATTAAAATCAACAATCGCAAACCCTCGGTCAACGAGCTTACCGATGCAGCCCTTTTAGGCCTAGGCATGAATGTGTCGCGCCATTTGGTTAATCTACCGCCGAACGAGCTGAATCCGGTCACTTACGCCACTTTTGCTCAAGGCTTTCTTGCGGGCCTAAAGGGTATAAAGGTCGACATTTGGGATGAGAAAAAATTGGCCTCTGAGGGCATGGGTCTGCACCTAGGCACCGGCCAAGGCAGTGCTTCGCCGCCGCGCCTGGTGCACATCAAGTATCGCCCGGCTGCGGGCAAGAAAGTTCCTGTCGCCATCGTGGGCAAAGGCATCACCTTCGACACCGGTGGTTTAGACATCAAGCCGTCATCCGGCATGCGTTTGATGAAGAAGGACATGGGCGGTTCGGCCTCGGCGTTTGGCCTTCTCTATTGGGCCGCGCGCTCAGGCCTTAAACAATCGCTTGATGTGTATTTGGCGTTGGCTGAAAACTCGGTCAGTGCCGAAGCTATGCGACCGTCCGACGTGCTGACCGCGCGCAACGGTCTGACCGTCGAGATCCACAACACCGATGCCGAAGGCCGCTTAGTTTTGGCCGACGCTTTGGATGTCGCGGTCACTTCAAAAGACAAGCCCCGCTACGTGATCAACGTGGCCACTCTGACCGGTGCCATCAAAGTGGCGTTGGGGTCCCAGCTGGCGGGTTTGTTTTCGAACGATTCAAAGTTGAGCGCGGCTTTACACACTTCGGGGCAATTGGCTGGCGATTTGAACTGGCCGATGCCTTTGTTCCAGCGATACCGTGCGGCCACATCTTCGAACTTTGCGGATATGGTCAACGCGGTCGACGGCTTCGGCGGCGCGGTCACGGCGGCGTTGTTTTTAGAAAAATTCGTTCGCGATGTTCCGTGGGCGCACTTTGATATCTATCAATGGAAAGACTCGGCTGATGGCGCCTGGTTGGAGTCCGGCGGAAGTGGTCAGGCGATTGCTTGTTTGGCGGATTGGTTGAAGTCGCTGAAGTGATTTTTTTATTCACCTTACTCGCCGCCGCAATTTCGTCGGCGGTGTTGCCAACCGATTTGGGCGAAATTGTTTTTGTGGAGTCGCCCGCTTGGTACGCGCCGGTTGTTCTTGGAAAAAACCGCAAATTTTGGCTGAGGTTCCAGAAAGCCAATCGAATTTTCCGCCGCTGGAGCTGGCCGAATTGAATTTTGACCAGAACATCACAAACCACAAAATTTCGCGATCCCAACAGAGTTTTGGTTATTCTCGGTCCAGAAATTCGCGGCGAGAGTCTCGGATTTGCCTTCAATAAATGGATTTCACCGATGAACAGCTTAGAAAGTTACATCGTGAATTCAGCTTACATTTCTGCGCCTGTTTCAAGATTCAAACACAAGCCCATACTCGCCCATGAACTCGCTCATATTATACTGAAGTCTGGTCACGTAGATTACCCCAATTTGCTGGGAGAGCTTTCGATAAGGAATTCATCGCTGACCGCTACCCAATGCAAAAAAATCGCCGCAACAAATTTGTTGGAGCGAGATTTAGGCAATCATCTGGCGGTTATTCCGTGGCCGCGGAAGAAGCTCTAGAATGTTCTAGCGAAGAAGATGAGTGAGCTAAACTTCAGATCTGGACTACGCCGATAGGCACTTCAGGACCCCTTGCCTTCTTTAGAATAAATTGTTGCTAAAAATGGCAAGGGGTTAGGAAGCGGGAGGGGGGGATTCGTCGGCGATTGACGAGTGGGCGGTTGCATATACTAAAAATATTTATATGCGGAGTTTCCTGTCTAGACAGGGTATGGTGCGTTACTCGTGGAAGACTTGATCAGTTCTTTGTCCTTTGCCAATCGGTCGAGGCTGGCTGAAGACTAATGAATTGCCGCTGGAACTCCAAGAAAGCCGCGGCCGATTTTACGTCGTTAGGAGTGCGCCGTTTCGAATTTTTCTTTAAGTGAAGCTCGAAGCCTCAAGCGAGAAACGCCTGAAGCCTTTGCAACTGCGCGAAGTGTTCGGACCCGGCCAAGCGACCCGTTACCGAATCACGGCTTAGACAGGCTCACCTCAAACAACTAAAGCGATTTTTTAAACAACGTAAAAACTTCGTCCCGAAGCGCCGCAGTCTTGAACGCCAGCGAACAGGTCGATGTGTCCATGTCCACTTCGACCACTTCATCTTTGATCTTCAAAGTGGCCATGATCTTTTCAGCCCCCGAGATGATCTTGGATTCAGGCAAAGCGTAGTAGTCGGTCAGAGTCGTTAGCATACGTAAGAAACCCTTCATCGAAAATTCGTACGGCGCGATCTCGAGGCTGGGTTGGCCGTTGGCCCATTCGGATTTTGTGAATTTGGATTTTGAATTCACGGGCGATACCCGAAGAGTTGTCGCTCTTCGATCAGGACGCGCGCTTTTTCCGGTACAAATTTTTTCCAGCGCGGGTCGCGCGCCGACAACCAGTCGCGCACGGTGCTCGATTGAACCGTCGTATCTACATCATCGCAATTCAACACGTCGCTTATCCATTCGTTGTGAGTCAGGTGCTTGTACAGGAAATTTAGTTTTTCACCAGGGTGATAGGTCGAAGCGGTTTCACAAACCTTGTCGTCTTTCATCGGGAAGACAAAGACCCTTGTTCGGTCGTCGAACAGGCGGCTCATGCCTTCCATGATTCCGCCGGGCAGGGGAGCGTAGAATTTTTCGTCAAACATTTTGGGCAGTAAACCGGCGCCTACCACAATGCCAATCGCCTGGTCCGTGCAAAAGCGCAAAAACGATTTCATCTGATAAAAAAGCGAGAAATTTGAAACCAAAACTTCTTGGCCCAAGGCCGACAGGGTGTCCACCCGGTGCAAGAAGTCCTCATCGTTAACGGCGCCACCGCCGACGGCCAAAGAATTCATGGTGATTTCGAAAAGCACGCGGGGAGTTTTTCCCTCAACCAAAGGGTGCTTGTTAAATTGAGCTAAGATTTTTGCGGTGATTTCGAGATTCGCGCTCGTCACTGGGCGAAAGGTGCCGCGCTGAACCAGGACGGGTTGGCGGAACAATTCGTCGGCGGCGTGCAGAACTTCTGAATTTGGGCCGAACAACACGGCTTCGGTTAAGCCTTGCTTTACTAATTCTAAAGACAGTAAGCGGTTGTCCAAGTGGCGCAGATCTGGGCCACTCACTTTGATCATATTCACTTCGATTCGCTTGGTGCTGAGCGAATCCAATAGGTAAGTGACACGTTCTTCCGCGCGCGAGGGCGGGTTGAAGGCCATGTGGATCAAGTTGACGCCCAAGATTCCTAAGGCATCTTGTTGCTGCAGGCGAAAGCGATCCCAAAGTTTGACGTGCAAAACGATGGTGCTGGCTTGACCGCCGGGTTGAGTTTGAAAACGAATGCCCAGCCAGCCGTGCGATCGTGTGCCCGAATCTTCGCTGGGCGAAGTCGCGACCGTGTCGGCAAAAGCAAAAAATCGCGTTTTCGCGGCTCGTTCGCCGAGGCGTTCTTGCAGCAATGAAAACTCGTGGTCGAGCATCTTGTTCAGCCGAGATTCACACACGTAGCGGCTTTCTTTGCCGTAGATGTGATCGCTGAAAGTCATATCGTAGGCCGAAATCGTTTTGGCAATCGTTTGCGAGGCCCGGCCCGCTTGAAAGAAATGGCGGGCCACTTCTTGGCCAGCGCCAATTTCGGCAAAAGTGCCATACACCGATTCGTCGAGATTGATCTGAAGTGCTTTTTTAGTTGGGCTATAGTCGCGGGGTTGCATCTTTCAAGAAGACTAACAAACCCCGCGAGGGCGGTCGAGCAACATTCAGCCTATCGGCACTTATTGACGCCGCTATTATTCAAGCGGTCGACCAGCGCCGAGACCGGCTTATCCGTGTGGAAGCCGGCGAGGTCGCGCTGAAACTCATCGCGCTTCGTGTTGACCAATGAATAGTTGTTCCATTCGACGTCTACGATCTTATTGTTGGAGCGTAAGACGGTGACGATAAAGTTCGATCCGGCAATCACGACCTTCACGCCGACTCGGCCGCTCCCCTTCGGAACTGTCCCGCCAATGGTGAATTCCGACCCACCTTTGTCGTTCAGCAAGCCGTAGAACTGGTCCATGATGATGGACGGTACCAGCGCCTTAAAGCCACGGATGCCGTCCGCGTCGGTGCTCATGTGCTGAAAGGTACCTAAGAGGTTCAGGCCGATCGAAGAAGTTTCCAGATCGCTCTTTACCAGCGTGCACAGCTGAGCGACCTTTTGTCGTTCGTTGGCGCCAGCCAAGATGTTCATCAGTTTACCGATGGTGCTTGATACGGATTCCGCCGGACCGGCGAAGGCCACGGATTGAAAGACAATAGCGAGTGCTAGAAGTGTTTGTTTCATTTGGTATTTCCCCTGTTGCCGGAGAACTACCAACCTATTCAGGCAAAAGCTATCCGGGCTTTACACTAGGGCCGTCGCGAAGTTCGCGTCGCAAGATCTTACCCACTGGGGTTTTAGGTAATTCCTTACGGAATTCCACATGTTTGGGCAGCTTGTATCCAGTGAGATTAGTTTTGCAGTAGGCTAAAATTTCCTCAACGGTGAGGGATGGATCGCGCGGAACCACGAAAATCTTTACCGCTTCGGTTGAGTTTGGGTCGGGAACGCCGACGGCCGCGACCTCCAACACCTTAGGATGGCTCGCGACCACGTCTTCGATTTCGTTGGGATAGACATTGAATCCCGAAACCAGAATCATATCTTTTTTGCGGTCCACGATGCGGAAGAAACCTTGGTCATCGACCATGCCGATATCGCCGCTTTTGAACCAGCCGTCTTTGGTGATGGCCAGTGCGCTTTCATCGGGACGCTGCCAGTAACCCTTCATGACCTGGGGCCCACGAATACAAATTTCACCAGACGCCCCGGGCGCGGATTCTTTGCCGTCTTCGTCCATCAGCATAAATTCGGTCGAGGGCAGGGGTAGGCCGATCGTCCCTATTTTGTCGCTTCCATCCGCCGGATTGCACGAGGCGACGGGAGCTGTTTCAGTCAAGCCGTAGCCTTCGATAATCGTGGTTTGGGTGCGCTTGATCCACTTTTCGGCCACGGCCTTTTGCATGGCCATACCGCCCGCAACGCTCACCTTTAGTTCTTTCCAATTTACTTTGTCGAAGTCAGGGTGATTCATCAAACCGTTGAACAAAGTGTTAAGGCCGGGAAACACTGTGAATCGCGTTTTTCGCAGAGTCTTGATAAAGCCTGGAATATCACGAGGGTTTGTAATCATTAAGTTGGTTCCACCAATATACATCATGCAAAGCGCGTTCACCGTGAGTGAAAAGATATGATAGAGCGGCAGGGCCAGAATCGCGATCTCTTCCCCCTCGACCAATCGCGGGCGCATCCATTCTCGCACCTGAAGCATATTGGAAATAATATTGCGATGAGTGAGCATGGCGCCCTTGGATACGCCCGTCGTACCGCCCGTGTACTGCAAGAAAGCAATGTCCTCCGCTTTGGCCTTTTCGGGGCGGAAGCTTTTTTCGCCGCCAAGGTCCAGGGCGTGGTGGAAGGTGTAGGCCTTGGGCAGATTGTAGGCGGGAACCATTTTTTTAACGTATTTAACTACGCTGTTGATCAGCAGGCTTTTCGGGAAACCAAGCATATCGCCGACTTGTGTGACCACGACGGTTTCGACTTGGGTTTCGGGTAGAATTTGTTCAAGGAGATGGGCCGAGTTTGCAAAAATCACGATGGCCTTCACGCCGGCATCATTGAGTTGGTGTTTCATTTCGCGCGCGGTGTAAAGCGGGTTCACGTTGACGACCACCAGGCCCGCGCGGATGGCGCCGAACAAAACCACAGGGTATTGCAAGAGATTGGGCATTTGTATGCCGATGCGGTCGCCCTTTTTCAAGCCCGCCACATTCTGAAAGAAGGAGGCGAAGTCCGCCGAGAGATAATTTAAGTCTTCGAAAGTGATGGCCGTGCCCATGTTCACGAACGCGTCGCGGTCGCGGAACTTTTGCACACTTTCGTCAAAAAGTTCGGACACACTTTGAAAGCGGTCGGGGTTAATTTGTTGGGCGACATTTTTCGGATAGGACTTAAGCCAAATTTTTTCCATATATCTAAGTGTTCTCAAGATCGGCGAAACTTTCAAGTGCAATTTCACATGTCCTTCGGCATAAACAGGCCATGGTCAGATTTTCGGTCAACCCAGTCGTCACACTTGCCCAGTCCGTCCACGCCAGCTTAGCCTACCGCCACTGGAATAACTTATGGAGTCACGACGAAAACTTGCGCCGTTATGGAAGCATGGCCTCGCCCGAAGGGCTAGGTGGAAATTGGATTGTGGAGCTTGCTGGCCGCGTCGCAGAAGCCGATCTTCACGAGCCCTTAGGCCGAATCAAGTCTTTGCTCGACCACCGCTGTTTATTCACGGATGTGGCCGAATTTCGCGACTCTCCATCAACTTTAGAAAACGTCACCTTATTTTTAGGACGTCAGTTCCTGGTCGGAGATTTCGAATTTCTATCGGTGCACGAATCGGATTCCTTGTCCTGCACGCTGAGGGCTGGAGTTTTGACATTAAGGTTTCGGCTCTTAAATTTGACTTTGGATATCGAGGGCGTTCCGGATGAAAGCGGATTAATGACTTCGCGCGAGCAAGTAACGCAATCGGTTATCGAAACCCATGCCCAATTCGCCAATGCCTCGGATTTACTTGGGGACCAGTGGGCCCAGTCCGTTTTAGAAAATCTGAAACAGAGCGTGCGGGGCCTTGCCCTGGTTCGCATTGACCTCGGCGGCGGTCAGTATATTGTGGTGGGATAACCTTTCTAGAAATAGAAAATAGGAGATAAAAATGTCGACTTTCATGATGATCTTGGCCGGCATGCTGGTGTTTGTGACCGGTTGCAAAAGTAATCCCAACAAGGCCGAAAAAATTCAAACCGAAATGGATAAGACCGCAGCGGTCGGCGGTGACGAAAAAATAGGCGTCAATAAAGATGGCAACCTGATCGTGCAGAAAAAAGTCATGATGAACGAAGAGCTACGCCGTCTTCAATACGAAGTTTTTGAACTTGAAGACCGCGTTTACGGCCACCGCAAATATGGATCGAAGGGCTTGTACGGCGCCTTAAAGGGTTGCCGCGAAGAAAGTGTCAGTAAGAAGTTGGGCGGGGACGGCAAGCTCGTGTGGACCGAACCGATTGACCGTGTGACCGATAAAGAAGACGACTTCAATATCGGTATCGACGAAAAAGAAAAGATCGTTGGCGTGAGCGAAGAATTTCTGAAAGATCGCATCGCGCGTTTCAAGAAGTACAAACAGGTCCTGGTCAAACGCCAAGACGAATACGAAGAAAAACTTGAAATCTGCGACGCAGCCTTGAAAGCCAAAAAAGAAGGCCAGGCCAGTGCTCAGTAGCCTTCTTTTGGTCTTGTTTGTGGGGGCGGTATCGGCCGCTCCCGACGACGTTCTCTTCAGCGAAGGCAGCCACTGCGTGGCTTACAAAGTGATCAAGACCATGTTTCTGGTGAGCAACGATACGGTGGTGGGGAAAAACTGCGATGTTTCCGCGCAGGTCCTACCCGAAGTCGGCGGACTTTTTCATATTGAAGTCAGTATTCCGGCGCGCAGCTTCAACAGCGGCGATCCGGACCGTGACAAAGACGTCTTAAAGATTTTGCGTGCCAAAGAGCGACCCGAACTGACCTTTCGCTCGAAGGCCCTCACTGTCGATGCTTGGCGTGCGTTGTTTGCGAAGAAAGATTTCCCGCTTGAAGGCCAATTGTATATTGGACCGAATGCCTTTCCGATCACCTTGCAAGTCGAATACAAAGCTCTCGAAAAATCGGCGGAAGTGCTAGGCCGCGCGAAAGTGAAGTTTCAGGATTTCGCGATGAAGCCGCCGAAGGTCGGTGGTGGCTTAGTGGCCAAATCTAAACCTGACTTCGAATTGCATTTTCATTTGATCAGCAACCGTATTCTCGGGGCCGATTCAATTCGCCTTTAAAGGACAACGAGCGATGAAAAGCCACAAATTGGTATTGATCCGTCACGGCGAAAGCCAGTGGAACAAAGAAAACAGATTCACCGGTTGGGTCGATGTCGACTTAAGCGAAAAGGGCTTAGAAGAAGCCAAACTGGCCGGGAAGCTTTTGCGCGACGAGGGCTTTTCTTTTGATGTCGCGCACACCTCGATCTTAAAGCGGGCGATCCGAACATTATGGATTGTGCAAAACGAAATGGATAATCTTTGGCTGCCGGTGCACAAATCCTGGCGCCTGAACGAACGTCACTATGGCAGCTTGCAGGGGTTGAATAAGCTAGAAACCGCCGAAAAGTACGGTGAAGCCCAAGTCAATATCTGGCGTCGCAGTTATGACACACTTCCGCCGCTGTTGAATGATCAAGATTTTAAGATTCAAGCCGCGGAGCCACGCTTTCGCTCGATCGGTGAAAAGGACCTGCCCCGCGGGGAAACTTTGAAGACCACCTTAGATCGCTTGTTGCCACTTTGGACGAATACGATTTTGCCACAGATGGCAAAGGGCGAAAAAGTTTTGATCGCCGCCCACGGGAATTCGCTGCGCGCGCTGATCCAACACATCGAAAACATCTCGAAGGACGATATTATGGAAGTGAATGTCCCCACCGGGGTGCCACTGGTTTATGAGCTGGACGGTCACATGAAGTTTCTCAGCAAACGCTACTTAGGGGATGCCGACGCCGTTGCTCTTGCTCAGGCCGCGGTTGCGGCTCAAGGTAAGAAGCATTAACTAGCGCAGACCATTGAACAGGCAGCCGATATGTTGACAGCGGCCTCAATACCCTCGGCTCGGAAAATAGTGGCCGTTGAACGGAGCACCGGGCGACTGCGGATCCAACCAATACCCATACAGGTGCATTTTTTCAGGATTAGGATCTGTGCCGGGCACGCGCAAGCGTGCATCGAAGAAGAAATTCTTTTTAACTGGTGAGCCAGTAAAAATACTTAAGTGCAAAGCTTGGTGAATGCGCACCAAGGCTTCGGCCGTGTCGCGATGACTTTCGCTTTCTGGATCGGTGGCTTCCAAAGTGCTAAGCATTTCTTTTAAGCAAGGTAAGCTTGAAGCCGCACGGGATTCGAATCGATCCGGGCTGGGACGGCCTTCTTTGTCCAAGAAAGCTTCGAATCCCGACACCAGGTCAAACTCTTTGGTCTGGCGCATGATACGGAACGCTTCACCCTCCGCCGAGCTGACTTGAACGGAAATTCCCAAGCGCGAAAGATCCGAACGAAACAAATGGGTGGAGCGCAATTCGGCGTCACGAACCAGTAGGCGCAGTTGCACGGGCACGAAGCTTCCGTCGGCGACCGGGCGTTTCAGAACTCCATTTTCGATTTTCAGTCCGGCTTCGTGAAGGAGGCGCACCGCCGTCAGCAGACGAACACGCTTGTCGGTGATCTGCGCGTACTGCGCATGACCGTGCGATTCAAAGGTACCGAGAGAAGGCGCTGAACACTGATCCATCAAAGCTTTGACGTTGGGTCGGGGTTGTCCGGTCAGAGTGAGAGGCCCATCTTGGAAGAGGCTGGTGGGGCGCTGCAAAGTGCCAGCGTAATTCATCTGATTGATGTATTCGAAATCGTAGGCCAGCAAAATCGCCTGGCGCACCCGCCAGTCGCTGACGGCGGCGTTTTGTGTGTTGAAGCTCAATACCGGCAAGCGTTCGCCGTACTTGGTCGCGGTTTGCTCCACATGCTGGATGCTCTGATTCTTTTGTCTCAAAAGTGCGAGCGTGGCTGCGGCGGCACCAGGCTGACTTTCGAAAAGAAAGTTGGCGGAATCATTGACCATGGATTGGCGAGCCGCCGTTTCGTCGGCATAGGTGACGATCTCTATCGCGCGGAAATTGAAAAAGCCTTGGCGGGTGGACAAATCGCGGCCCCAGTAAGCCGGGTCGATGATCAGCGAAAGTCGCGCACGACCCAGCTGGGTGAGGCGGTAAGGACCCGTCGGCGTGAAGCGCACACGAATGCCGCCGATTTCGGTCGCTCCGGTCGTGTTTTGTTTCACAATCTTAAGCGCTGCCAATTGAATGATCGCTCGCCGTGAAGCGAAGCCCGTTGTTTTCAGATTGAAGCGCACTTCACCCGGAGTGCTATTGGTGCTTTGCACCGTGGCGTCGATCTGCTCCCGCTGTTGGCGACCAGAATTCTTGTACACTTCAAGTGAGTAAACCACGTCGTCGCCGGTGACTGCGGCGCCATCTTGAAAGCGTGCTTTAGGATCGATTTCGAAAATCACATAGCTCATGTCGTCGGGTACGCGAAGACGGCGGGCGATCAGCGGGTACATGGCTTCGCTGGGTGAAACGGGATCAACTAACAGCAACGATTCGTAAACCAAGTCGTCCAGCTGAAAGGGTCGGGACATCGCGCGACCGGCTTCAATGTCATAGGGATGAATGCTTTCGATCGCTTTGACGCGGGTCTGAGTCAGGACTCCTTTTCTCTCGAGGTGTTGTAAAACTAAGGGAAAGCGGTCCTTGTTTTCGTCCCATGAAATGGACGGGTTTGACGGGTGAATGGCAGTCAAGTGCTGTTCGTTGGCCTGGACCGTAAGCGAGATTGAAAAAAGCCAAAAAAACACGAGCAATTTTTTCACGCGAAGCTCCGTTAAAGCGAACGAATCATTTGAAGGACTTGTTTGGCTTTAGGAAGAGCACTCGACGGGCCAGTAAAGACATCTGGGAGAAATCCGGCCCGAAGAGGATCGGGCCGGATTGGGGGGGCGTGTCAGTGGCCCCGACCAGTGCTGCGCTTCAAGGCCCAACACGTGGTAAAGAGCTTCTTCAACCGTTTCTACAAAAATAAATTTAAGAGCGTCTTTCACTTCCTTAGGAACTTCTTTTAAGTCGCGCTCGTTGCGCTTCGGCAATAAAACTTTTTCGATCCCCGCACGGTGGGCCGCGATCACTTTTTCTTTGATGCCGCCCACCGGAGTCACGGCACCTCGTAAAGTGATTTCGCCGGTCATCGCCATGCGAGAGCTGACGGGTTTGCCCGTCATCAGACTTGCGATGGCCGAAACCATGGCGACTCCGGCGGAGGGACCGTCTTTGGGAATGGCGCCCGCGGGCACATGCAGATGCACGTCTTCGCGATCATAAGCGAAAGAGCCACTCAGGCGTGAGCGCACCAGCGACATCGCGATTTGTGCGGACTCTTTCATCACTTCGCCAAGCTGACCGGTGATCATGAGTTTGCCCGTGCCTGGCATGTGGCTGGATTCGATGTACAGAATGTCACCGCCCATCGGGGTCCACGCCAATCCAGTGACGACGCCCGGGGGATTTTGTTCCCCCACGATGTCGAAGACGAATTTTTCGGGCCCAAGGATGTCGTCGAGGTCGTGCAGATCAACGACCACTTTGGTTTTCTCTGCGTTTTTCTCGGCCTCGGTTCGACTTTGGATCGTCAGAACTTTTTCGCCGCTCGCGCGAACCGCGGTGCCGATCAAGCGTTGCAATTCGCGTACTCCCGCTTCGCGGGTGTAGGCGTTGATCATGCGCAGTTGCGCGGCCTCGGTGATTTCAAGTTGTTCCAAGGTCATTCCGTGTTCGTTCAATTGCTTCGGCACCAAATGGGTTCTAGAAATATGTAGCTTCTCGGCGGTAGTGTAGCCGCTCAAGTGAATGACTTCCATTCGATCCAGTAAAGGAGCGGGGATCGTCTCGGTCGAATTTGCCGTGGCGATAAAAAACACATTCGACAAATCGAAATGAACGTCCAAGTAATGATCTAAAAACTTGGCATTCTGTTCGGGATCCAAAACCTCGAGCAGGCTCGCCGCCGGATCGCCGCCCCAGCCACGGGTCATTTTGTCGATTTCATCTAACATAAATACGGGATTATTTTCGCCAGCGCGCTTAATGCCGTCGACGATTCGGCCGGGGAGGGCGCCTACGTAAGTGCGTCGGTGGCCGCGGATCTCGGCGTCATCGCGCACGCCGCCAAGCGACACTCGCACAAATTGCCGACCCATCGCTTTGGCGATCGATTTTCCGAGCGAGGTTTTACCTACGCCTGGAGGGCCCACGAAAAGAAGAATGCTGCCTTTTTTGGCTTTCAATTTCAGCACAGCCAAGTGCTGTAAAATTCTTTTCTTGATAGGTTCGAGCCCATAGTGATCCGCTTCGAGCACTTCGCGTGCCTTTTGCAAATCGATTTCCTGGTCTGCCGATTTGCTCCACGGCAAGGAAACCAAAAGATCCAGATAATTGCGGATCACGTGGGCTTCGGGATTCTGCTGTCCAATGGCTTCCATGCGCGACAACTGTTCGAGGGCTATTTTTTCTGCGTCTTCAGGCATCTTGGCATCGCGAATTTTCGCTTCGAAATCCTTTTCACCGTTTTTTCCGCTCGGTTTATCGCCGAGCTCTTCTTGCAGGGTACGGATTTGCTCGCGAAGCATTGCATCGCGGTGCTGTTTACCGAGGCGGCTCGACATTTTTTGATTCACTTCGCGTTGAAGTTTCAGTTCCTCGCGGAATTGCACCATTTGTTCGAGAAGGGTCAGAAGTCGGTTTTTCAGCGACGTCATCTCAAGCACTTCTTGCTTGCGTGCGAGCTTTAGATCCAAGTTCTGCGCCACCACGTGGGTGAGCAAAACCGGATCGTCGATCGCTTTGATCAAACCAGCAATGCGTTCCAGATTGCCCGGCAAAAGATCAAAAATCTCGCCAGCCAAACCTTTCATGTTGTTCTTTAGCGCTTTCAGCGTTTCACCATCCACGTCAAATTGATCGTCGAGGCTTTCGCCGTGGCCTTTGAGGTAGCCATTGTGTTCTTCAAACGTATCAATCCGATAACGATTCAATCCGGTCAATACGATTTGATAGCCGCGTTCCGCATTGCCTTCGTGCCGGTCGATGCGCGCGAGCACACCGACCTTATAAAGGTCTTCGGTGCCAGGCTCGGTTTCACCCAAGTCGTGTTTCTGCGCGACCAAAAGAATCCAATCGGATTCATTTTCGAGCACTTCTTCTAAAGCACGGCGGCTTTTCGCCCGCCCTACAACCACGGGCAAGGATTGTCCGGGGAAGAGCACCATGTTGCGCATCGGAATAACTGGAAAGGGACCTATTGGAATACCGTTTTGCTTTTTCATGTTCTGAAGATGTAGCCGGGGATAAGAACGTCAAGGTCATCAAAAAGACTTATAGTGAAACAAAGTTGCGGAGCGGGGGAGAGGTGACGTCTAGGAGATGCGCACTAACCTGTCTAATCAATTAAACGAATGATTTTGGACGAACATACACAATGACAGTAGAAGCGGCGGCAAGCATTCTGACAGGCGCACTCATTGATTCTGAAAGTCAGCTCAACAATTCTCAAGTTGCTCTCGATGAATTTCAAAATGAATGACCTACTTTCCTCTAGTACCTTCCGCCCTCGTCCCCTCAAGCCAACAAAAAATCTCCCCACTCTTCAAGTCTTTCCGCCGTGGACGGCGGAAAGAAGGCCCTCCCACGGAAGTAGGATCCCCGCACCACCCCGATCAGGCCCATCGAAGAATAAATTCCGCACCGCATACAAGCCGAATTCAAAATTTCCAGTGCAACAAGATGGACTAAAGTCGGGAGGTAAGTTGAGCCAACCGACGAAGTCCACGAACATCTTAAGTTACCACACAAAGG
>JBEIHA010000023.1:0-17333 GCA_040381635.1 Pseudobdellovibrionaceae bacterium | reverse complement strand
GTCTGGAAATGATCCAGAACACGGGCAAGGAGGCGATCATCGACCTTCTTGACGGTCGCATGGAAGTGGCCGAAGCCCAGCTTGCTAACCGCATCGCTGGCGACCTGTACGGCGACGTTCGATCCTTCTTTACTATCTACTTTAGAAATCTCGCCGTCCGCCTTGTACGTGACGTTAATTGTCCCTAAACCGGGGCGCGTGACCACCGAGGGTTTTCCAAACTTGGCTTCGTAGCGGATCTTCACCAGCTTCTTCGCCTGGTCTTCGATCTGAGAAATCCTGCCCTGGGCGTCGTACTGCAATTTCACCGACTGTCCTTCGGAGGTGTTCGCCGTGATCAAGTTGCATTTTTGTGCTTCGTAAGTGAACTGTGTGCGAACCGTCTTCAGAAGTTTTTCGCTTTTTGCCTGCGCGGTCTTGCGTGCCTGCTTATTTTCAAGCGGGCTGTCTTCAAACATTTGAATGGTGAGCTGCGACACCTTATTGCAAGTGTTCTTATATTCGAAGGCCATCAACCGACCCGGCTCTTTTTTTGTTTTTACAAAACCATTTTCAAAGTACGTGTAATCCGTCTTGCTGTCGTCGCGCACGATGGTGATCGGTTTGCCAAAGGTCTCGTGATAAGTGATGTCCGTCACGGCACTGTTCACCTCGCTACGCACGCGGTACAAGAAGACACCTGTGCCGTCGGGACGTAAGCGGTGAAAAAACTCGTACTTGCTTTGATTGGTGATCTTTTCGCCGCACGTCTTAACGACATTCGACCAAAAATGGTTTTTAGGATCTTCTTTGCTCATTTGGTAGTCGTACGTTTCTATGCAACCTTTGGGATTGCGAAAAGAAACAACCCAGTCCTTGTCTTTGTTGTAGGTCAACGACTTGAATTTTCCGTCCGGAAGATCAATCCGGGTTAAGTTATGGACGTCATCATAAGTGTACTTGTATTTCTTGCCTTTAGCGTCCACGACTTCGGCAAGGTCTTCGCCCTTCATAGTGTAAACGGCCTTCAAATTATTTGGGCCAATAATTTCGGAAACCTTTTTGGTGCTCGCATTGTAGCGGAGGGTAAGCTTTCGGCCCAAATTGTCAGCCACCGACTGCAGAAGGTCTTTATCCCAAGCCAATTTTAAATAATTCTGATTCTTATCGTACATATGGGTCATTCGGCCCGAGCCCATTTCGAACAACTGGTAAGTGCCGTCGTTCAGGGTTCGTTTATAAGTCCCGCCTTTGAGCGTGATGTTTTCGGCCTCTTTGCCGTTGGCCAAGTAGGTTACGCCGTCTTCAATTTTTCCCTTGATGTTCATGCGACGACTGAATTCTTCGCGCATAAAGTCATTGGTCTTTAATTCATTTTCGAGGCCCGCGATGTAATCGGCTTTTAGATCGGGACGGCGGCGGCGCACTTCCGCCATAATGTTTTTGATCGTTCCTTCGATCTTGGCTGGGTTGAAATTTTTCGGCGTAAAGATAATTTCCATCCCGCCGCCACATTCGGTCAGCTTAAGATTAGATTCCGGCGTAATCTCAATTTTTGTTTCGTAATCCGAACACCAGCCGAAACCAAATAAACCGTTAAACAAAGATCGACTGTTGTAGGAACGGTTGATGCGCAAATCGTAACCGACGCCCGGGACGGTTAAGTCGGTCCAGCTCTCTGAATAATTCGCGCTTTTCATATCAACGATAGCGAAAGCAGAGGCAGAAAACAGAGATAAAAAAGTTATCGCGATAAGTTTCATTGCTACCCTTAGTCTTACGGATTCGTCGTTTGCAAATTCCAATTATGGCTTACACCTTGATGGTAACAATCTTTTTCATCACATATAAACCAATAGTCTGCAGGGTCAGCATAAGGGCCAGGGCGACCCATCCTAAAGGCTTGGTGAACAGTGGCATCACGTAGGGCGGATCCAATACAAGGAAGACCACCAGCAACAAAAGCGGGACCAAGGTAATAATGATCGCCTGCATATTGCCCTGGGCGGTTAAGGCTTCGATTTTTTTTTCTACCTTTTGACGCTCGCGTACGGTGGTCACGATCGTTTGGAAGGTTTCGGCCAGATTACCGCCGGTTTCTTTCAGAATATTCACCGCCGTCACAAACATCTGTACGTCTTGGCGAGGGATACGTTCGCCAAATTCATTGAGCGCGTCCTCGACGGACATACCAAGGCGGACTTTGTTCAGAACCAATGAAAATTCTTGCGAAAGAGGACCGTGGATGTTTTCAACCACTCTCTCCATGGACTGGGTTAAACTTTGTCCGGCCTTGATACCGTTAGCCATGATGGTCATGCCATCCACCATCTGATTGATCAATCGATTACAACGACGATCCCAAAGATTCATCATGATCAACTTCGGGGCCATCCAACCCACCATGCACAAGGCCCCGCCCAGAATAAGCCCAAGAACAAAGTGCGGCCAAACCAGTAAAAAGACAATCGTGCCTGGTCCGAAGCTAGCAGCGAGCATTGTGTACGTGACTTTTTTGCGGTCACTTTCGATGAACATGCGGTCCATTAGCTCGAGGACTTCTTCGCGGCTGCCTAAACTCTTGCGATGAAACCATTCGATGATTCGGTCCGAGGCAAAATACGAAAAAATAAAGACGGTGATCCCGAAGAGGGGAATTAAAATGGCTTCGTTCCCGATAATAAAGCTCATCAGCCGCTCCCCGTTTTCTTAGGTGGTACCGGCGGTCCACCAAGACGCGGAATCGACGAAGGCTTGGGGCCGCCAATCTGTTTCGGCTTATTGACGGTCGCAGCTTCCGACGACATAAACAAATTGCGTGGAATAGAAACACCCTTTTGCTCAAATTCCTCGATGAACGTTGGAATTAAACCTGACGCCTGGAATTGACCAATGATCTTTCGATTCTTGTCGAAGCCTTCTTCTTTGTATTTAAAGATATCTTGCAAGGTAACCGTGTCACCCTGCATTCCGACCACTTCAGTGATGTACATAAGTTTACGGGATCCGTCGCTCATCCGGGAAATCTGAATAATCAAATTGACCGCGCCCGCAACCTGTTCGCGAATGGCCTTGGCCGGAAGATCCATACCCGCCATCAAACACAGAGTTTCCAATCGCGCGATCGCTTCGCGCGGGGTGTTCGCGTGGACCGTAGTCATCGAACCATCGTGACCGGTGTTCATCGCCGCCAACATATCCAGGGCGGCGCCGTCACGACACTCCCCCACCACGATTCGGTCGGGTCGCATACGCAGTGAGTTCTTGATCAGATCACGGATGCTGACTTCGCCGGCACCCTCTAAATTGGCCGGCCTGGTTTCGAGCCGCACGACGTGTTCCTGCTTCATCTGCAATTCGGCGGCATCTTCCACGGTAACGATTCGTTCATTGGATGGAATAAAGGACGACATCACGTTCAGCAACGTTGTTTTACCGGAACCGGTACCACCACTGATCACGATATTTAAGCCTTGCTCAACGCAAATGCGCAAGAAGTCCATCATCGGTCGAGTCATCGATCCAAAGCGTTCGACGTAATCTTTGTCGGTGATGCGCTCGGCGGGGAACTTACGAATGGTGACCGCGGGACCGTCGATGCTTAAGGGTTCGATGATCGCGTTCACACGAGATCCATCGGCTAAGCGCGCATCGACATAGGGAGTTTTGGTGTCAATACGCCGACCTAAGGGGGCAACTATGCGTTCGATCACGTTTCGCAACTGATCGTTCGACGTGAACGTCACGTTCGAAAGAGTGAGCTTTCCGCTTTTTTCCACGTAGATCATATCGCAACCATTCACCATAATTTCAGTGACGGCTGTATCGGCCAGCAATTCTTCCAACGGTCCGAGCCCCAAAGCTTCGTCCAAAGTTTCCTTGATCACGCGCGTACGATCGTCGCGTGGTAGACCTGGTGACAAACGATCGGTCAATTGTGAGATCGTGCGCTGAGTGCGATTCTTCAGCTCTAGCGCTTTGGCGGGGTCGCCTTCGCTGCCCATCATGTCCTTTTTCAAGTCCATTTCTTTAATCAGGCCGCTGTGCACTTGCATCTTCAAAAGCGTCAGCGGGCTGATTTCGCGCTTGCGACTGCCGCGCTTAGCGTTCTTGGGATCCATCATGCTGGGCATACCCGAAGTTGAAACTTGCCCCCCGGCATTCGCCGAATCCTTGGAAACCGCGCTAATTTTGGGGCGCGAGGCCGTCTTCAATTTCTGTAAAATACCGCCGGTCAGCTTACGTACGATTTCATGAAAAGCCGCCGAAGCAGGGCTAGCAGGCTGTCCAACAACCATGGGTACCGAACGCTGAAGCGCGGTCACGGCCGCCGCATCGTCTTGTGGTACGCCGCCAACTACGGGTCGACGCAAGCTCTGCGCAATGGCGTTGGCATCAAGGCCGCTGCGATTCACTTTGTTCAAAACGATTTGGATAAATTCCGCGGGCACGGACATCGACATTAGGTCGTTCAACAATCGGCGAGTTTGATTGACCACCAGAACTTCGGGTGTGGTCACAACCATGATGGCGGTCGCATCTTCGATTATACCCGTTTGCACCGGGCCAAGATCGTTGCCTAAATCAATGATGATGTATTTGTAATGCTGGCTTAGCGAACCAATATTTTTACGAAGCAAATCGACTTGAACATTGAAAACTTGATCGGGCCCAAGCACCGCGCCCAAATAATTCATTCCACTTGGATGTGAAGTAATCAAAGTATTTACGGATTGCTCGGTGATTGCGCCGGTGAACGCCGCAAGATCCATCACCGTTTTCAATGGACGAATTCCAGTAATGAAATTTTGGTCACCGCAACTTTTCGGATCGCAATCGATTAGCAAAGTTTTCGCCTTCATCTCTTTTAGAAATGCATAAGCAAGATTGGCCGCGAATACGGATTTACCGACGCCGCCTTTGCCGCCCATCACCGCGATAAGATGTGAACTTTCGTGAATTGCCATACCCCAACTTATCGGAAGGCGAGCCGTGCCCTAGACCTAGTTTTGGTCTAGGCGGAACTTGCGTTTGATTTTGTCAGAGCCGGCGCTCGCCGACGACTTGATCAAAGGCGTGACGAAGACCACGAACTGGCTCTGATTCCGCCGGAAATCCTTAGACGCGTAAAGAGAGATCAGCGGGTTTCGCGAAGCGCCCGCAGGCAGCTTGTTGAAATTCGTGCCTGAATCGTTCGAAATCAATCCTCCCACGGCGGCACTCTGCCCGCTACGAACATGAAGCACGGTTTGGATTTCGCGCGACGCGGTCAACGGACCTTGGTCCGAATACGAAAGCAGCGACTTCACCGCGAAATTCAACGCGAGCTTCACGGAATCTGACCTTGCGCCCATGATTTGCGGCGTGATGTTGGTGCGAATACCGGTTTCTTCGAAGTTCGTCGAAGGCTGACCTTGGCCATTGACCACCTGGTAGGGCAAGCGAGTGATCGAATTGATCACCCCTTGTTTACCGTCTTCCACGGTCACACTCGAGCTTTGCAAAACGCGCGCAAAGCCATGCTGCTTGGCCCAGTTCAACTTAGGTAGAAGATTCGAGATCGTGCCCGTGATCGTCGCGGTCAATCCACCCGGACTGCGGCCACCGGTCGCGAACTCCAAAGAAGATCCGTCACCTAGATCGGGTAAGAACTGGAAGCGGAACGACTTGGAATAATCTTTTTGCAATTCGACGTAGTGGATCACCATCTGAACGATCTTCGAGGGCTCACCCTCGGGTGGGGGGCGCACGGCGATCAAGTTGATCACCACGTCGACTTTACGTTCAAGAACTTTCTTGTCCGCGACGGCTTCGTCAACGACGACGTCCGGAACGTACATCTTGGCGACGATCTCCGCTTTGTCTTTGTCTTCGCGTGAGTTGGCGAAACCTTCCAAGATAAACTTACCGTTGACGGCGTTCACGCGGATCTCAGGGTTTGCGATTTTGCGTTCGATAAACTGGGCGATCTTATTCTGGGCGGTCGGGCTTAGCGTCACTAAGGACGTCGCTTGTGCGCCGTACTGCTTAACCACCGAGTGAATACGCTTCATGTCCGACGGCAAAAGAATTTGCCCGTCGACCACGGCTTTATTGTTCAGCATCTTGATGGATATGCCTTCGATACCCTGAAGCAAAGCCTGGATTTCGCGCGCCACCTTTTGCAAGTCGGTTTTGCGGACGTCGATTGTGTATTCGCTAAGAATTTTTCCCGTAGTCGGATGTTTGATAATCAGGGTTCCCACACCAACGGTCTTCGGACTAAAGCGAAGCGTACGGCTTTCGGCGTTCCATTGCAAAGACGTGAACTTGCGAAAGGTCCCGGCGGTCTCAATGCCGGCCGGCAGGTCTTCGAGCTTTTCGTCGTAATAAACACCGACGGACAGGTTGATGTACCCGACGCCTTTTCTCTCGCCTTCAACTTCTTGCGCGAACGCCGGCTTCATGAAGCCGGCGACCAGCAACAGTCCAAGGAATAAGATATTTTTCATAACGACACCTATCCTATTATAAAGGTACAAACGGCCCGGATTTCTTCTTCGGAGGCGGCACGGGCATCGGCGGCGGGGGCGGCGGAGCCGCGGCCGGCGCGCGCATATTCAACATTTCCTGCGATACTTTCCCTAACAGCGATTCGATCGTCGACTCAGGCAAACGCTTCTTGGTGCGATCCGAGGGATGGCGCAAAGTGATGAATAGCGAGCCCGGTGAAGTCGATAGAATGAAAATCAGATCCTGCGACTCTTCGGGGGATGCTTCAACGGTGATCGAGTTGAACTCCATATCCCCGCGAAGAGGGATCACTTGCCAACCTTCGCGACCTTGCTTTTCAAGCGAAGCGGGAAGGTCGTTCACGATGCGCATGCCCGTGGACAGTACGATCACGTCTTGCATCAGCGTCTTGACTTCACGACGTTGAGTCACGCCTTTACCTACGTCCAAGGCCGCCACGATATCAATGCGATCACCAGGCTTAATCAGCTTGGCCACGGCATTTTGTTCGGTGATGGGGACGGCCAACGCACGTTTACTGGGCGAGACCTGAAGCGCCAATCCAGTCATGGCGCCGGGCTTGATGACTTTACTTTCGAGCAGCTGCTCGTCTTTTTTGATCGGGGCCAAAGCGATCATCCCAACGGCGGGCTCTGGATCACTGAAGGCGCCGGGCTGAATAAAATCATTCGGACGTTCTTCGACGGCCAACATGGTTTCGTCGATCGTTTCCATTTCGATGATATCTTTAGTGACCACGACGACCCGTCGTTTCGCGCCGAACTTTTTTTGCAGCTCCGTGCTTTTTTCTTGGGTGTAGCTGTAAAGCAGAAACACGGCGAAGAGGGCTGCGCCGACGGATATCCATAGTGTTCTGGTTTCGTTCTGGTTCACTGCTTTATCTCCTAGTTTCCACAATTCGCATTTAAACAAATTCCGTAGCCAACCATAACCCACGCTGGATTCACCGAAATTCGCTCGTTGCGGGGTTGAAGCTGGAAAATCTGTTGGTTATGAACTTCGGCGCTGGCATCAGAGGCCGCGACTGATCGGCCTAAGGCAATCGGGCGCGCGGTGGCAATAAACAACTCGCGCGAATCGCTTTCGTGATTCACGGCGTGAAAGCGCCACTGCTTGCGCGAAAAATTGATCGGCCGAGTCAGTCCCGAACCGTTTTCACGGAAGTAATAAAGATTGGTGCGCTGCCGGAAGGTTTCAAACGCGTAGCTGCGCGCGCCGATCGAATGAAGGACCGCCGTGTGCACTAAGCCGTAAAAGCCCATACCGAAGCTGGTCATCACCACGAAGATAACGATCAACGGCACCGATTCGAGCATCGCGAAGCCTTTTTCATTACTCAAAATCTGAACGGCGTCTAAACGCTTCACGCTAACATCCATCATCGGTCATCGGGAAATATCCACCCGACCCGGCTGTGCTGTAGGCGGCTCCACCGGAGACCGTCAAGTTACGGATCGCGGTCCAACGGGCGGCGGTGAATTGCAAACACTCTTCCGTCGTTGGTTCGCGGCCCAAGTAAGATCCCATGTAAGTCTTAAATCCATCGCCGCTGCCGTCACCGTCAGGTTGCGTAGATCCATAAAAAGGAATTTTGAATTCGAGAACCGCGGCTGTGAACGATGTTCCGACGCCCCAAAATTTATTGACGTCGCCGGCGGCCTGATCAAATTCGGGAATAATTTTTGTGTGATCCCCGACGTTAGGTTCGGCGTCGACCTTGTACCAGCCGTTGGTATAGAGGGGCCGAAAAACGGGGTTCGAAATCAGCTCTTTGTATTTAGCCACCGCGCGCGTTTCTTGGGTCGTCTGATCCAAATGCGCGACGACGTAGTTACGGGCGGCCGCGAAGGTGACGTACTGGGTGACGGAAGCAATCGAAAGTGTGAAGGTCAACACGAACAACAAAGAGGATAAGCCAAGGATCAAAACCATGGAGAACATGAAATCGATGGTCATTAGGCCGCGTTCGTCATTTAAGATCATCGGCCACTCTCACCGGTGATAACAACGTGCCGTCCGTGTGCATTTGGGTGAATGGCCGCGCCGGTGCTTGCTGGTGCCCACACTCCGTTTTGCAGCATGCCCGCTAAGTTTACCCAAGGGCCGCTGATCAATTGGCGAAGGACTTCGTTGCTTTTGAAATAGTTGGTGACCAGTCCGGTAAAGGCCACGAACATCACGATAATCAAAACAGCTTCGATAATTAACTGACCACCTTGGTTCGATAAACGCGGCTTCATAAAAGCCCCGCCACGCGCATAAACGTCAGTTGCGTCAGCCATCCCAGCAGCAAAGCGAAGGTGTAGGGGATTTTGTGGATTTCTTGCGTGTGAATTTTCTGGCGGCTCGCCGCTTTCGTCGTGTTACGAACCAAAGCCAACAATTGGCGGGAGAGAACCGCACGGGTCACGCCGAACAGGCCGCCCCAAAAAAACGAATAGATCAAAGTCCAAAACATGGAAAGCGGATCCAAGGCCAGCGCGAAAACGGCGAAAAGTTTGACGTCCCCACCGCCGATCACGCGGACCGCAAAAAGAGGAATAGTCAGAATCAAGGCAAGAAGCATCGAGCCTACGCCAACTAAGGTTCCATCGATACCGCGGAAGTAAAGGCTTGAAAAAGCCACGATCGGCAAAAGCACCAGCACCAGCGCATTGTGAACTTTGCGCGAGCGCAAATCGTCCACCATTCCTGCGACCAATGTGATTGTGGCTACGCCGAACATGACCATTTAGCCACCACCCGGGGGGCCTTGGGGCTTAACCCAATTGACTCCTTGTCCATCTTTTGAATTGCGAAAGCCATCGCCGGTGGAGATATTTCGTTCGACACGCGCGGCGAGCCTCGGCGCTGACTTCTTGAAGGTCTCGATAGGACCGAGATCGCCAAGAAATGCGCCGATGATCAAAAAACCATAGATGCCCACGAGGAGCACCAACTCAACCGTCATGTTTAACCCCTAACTAAATTTCGGCGGGACTCACTGGTTAACGGTGAACGCCCCGATGGCTCCGCCGAGCTCTTCAAGTTTAGCAGTGAGAGTCTCCGTTATTCTTCCCCGAAACAGCATTCCGAGAGCGACAACGACAACGAGCAAAAGAATGTATTCCGTTGCGCCCTGTCCGGACTCGTCTTTCCAAAGATTTTTTAGCAGTGCCTTCATATGATGATCCCCCTAAAATATTGTGAGCCTCGTTGACGAAACTCTACGTACTTATATCGGTGCGTTGAACAGCCGACATAAGGTCTGGTGTTGGAAATTGAAGAGATTACGGGCAGGTGAGGATAAGCGTAACAAAGCTCGGGGCGCTTACCTACTTTTACAATGAAGTCCGTTTCATAACGAGACACTTATTTTGGTGGCCCTCAGAATTGACTCAGCTTCTGCCGATAAGCCTAAGTGGTGTTCTCAATTCGAGACAAAACTTCGACTCAACCGAGCGTTCTGAATAATCAGAGCGGGCAAGGTATTGTTGAATACGTTTTGATTTTGGTGGTTACCGTCACGTTGGTGTTGGGCGGACTTTATTCTTTGAACGGCGCCTTTAAATCCTATGCTAACAATTACTTCGGAAACTACATTGCCTGTTTACTCGAAAGCGGCGAGCTCCCCAATATTCAGGGCAGCGGCGGCGACGGCGGAATCTGCAACGAGATATTTAAGCCTTTCACCTTGGCCGACGGCCGCCCACTGAATCTCGATTACCAACCGCCCGAGGGCGGCGGCGGAAGTTCCGGTGGAGGAGCACGCGAAGGTGGCCAAGCGGGAAGTTCGGTCGGAGGTGGTCGCGGTGGAGGCGGTGGAGGCGGCGGCGGATCGTTCTCCGGAGGATCCTTCGGCAAGGGTGGTCGAAAAACACCCCCCCGCGGCAATCGCCGAGGCACAACTTCAACCTACACGGGAAGCATGGCCGCAAGCGACTATGGAAGCGGATCCAGTGGCTCCACTCGGCGAGCTCGAGTGGCCGTGAAAAGTCGTCTCGACAATCGCTTCGCCTTTGATGAAGAGCGAGAACGACCACAAAGAAGATCGGTCGCTAGCAGCGGCAGAAAGGTGGCGGGTGAAGGCACCGACAACAAACGCATCCGCGTCAATCCCGCCGATCTAAAGAAAACCAGGGAGGCCGAAGCCGACACCGGCCTGTCCATACCCAATCTGCTCAAGTACTTGATCATCGCTGGTATCATTATCGCTCTTATCGTCTTCCTCGGCGGCCAAGGATTGCAGATCAACAAGTCGATGGACTAACAGAATGTGCACTTTTGTGCGTTTCTCCCCAATGCAAGAAAAATTTTTACCCCGGACTCTGCGATAGACAACTCTATTCCCGTAGTGGATACCTGGCCCGTGTTGAAGAGGGGAAGCTGATCCGAAGATAGTCAGGGGGACTATGGAGCGTCTGGAAGATCGTGGCATGATCACGATCAACCGCCGCGGGGTATTTAGCTTGGAAGAGGCGCGCGCGATATTGCCGGTGGTAAGGCGGATCACGCACGAATTTAGCGCCAAAGTTGAATTGCTCATCGCAAGGTTAGAAACATTGCAGCTCAATCAGACGGAAACGATTTGCGCACTTGAAAAACAAGTGAATGATCTGATCCAAACCTGGAACGATAAGATTCGTAAACTGGGGGCCGATCCACGTGGTCTTTGGGTAGTCGACTTTAATTGCGGAGATGGCTATTATTGTTGGAAGCATCCCGAAAACGACATTCTTTACTGGCACAGCCCGGAAGATGGCTACTCGGGACGAAAACCGTTAGCCCAAAAATCATAGCCGGAGGCGCACATGCGCATAGCCCTCGCCCAGATCAATTCCCTCCTTGGCGATTTCGAAGGCAATAAAGCGAAAATCATGGACAACATTCGTCGCGCGGTGGAACGCCGCTGTGACCTTGTGGTTTTTCCCGAAGCCGCTCTGTTCGGCTACCATCCGGTCGATCTGCTTGAACGCCCTTCTTTGGTCGAAGCCCAAGAAAAAGTTTTGCGCGAAATCCACAAAGAAATCCCCAAAAGCATCGCTGTTCTTATTGGTGCCTTCACCCGCAACTATTCGAAGAAGGGAAAAGGATTTTGGAATGCGGCCATCTTCTTAGAAAAAGGCAAGAAGGCCAAGATTTTTGCCAAACAACTTTTGCCGACCTACGACGTGTTTGACGAAAGCCGACATATCGAACCAGGAAGAGTGGCGGACAATCTTCTGAAGTGGCGAGGCAAAAGAATACTGGTCACCATTTGCGAAGACATTTGGGGCTGGCCACGCAAGGACAACGAGTTTTTTTCGACCTACGGACGAAATCCTCTGCTCGATGTAAAGCCGCGTAAAATCGATTTGGTGTTGAATTTGAGCGCTTCACCATTCACCCAAAGCAAAATGAAAAATCGCCTCACCGTTGTTAAGGCTACCGCCAAATATTTTAAGTGCCCGATGGTTTACGTAAATATGGTTGGTGGACAAGATGAATTGATCTTTGACGGCGGCTCAATCGCTGTCGATAAAACGGGAAAGATCATTGCTCAGAATGTACGCTTCGAAGAAGACCTGAACGTTGTCGATTTGACCGAGATGAAGGGCGCGCATCGCGAACTCGCCAAAGATCCACAAGAGATCGTTCGATCGGCCATAGTTTTGGGTCTGCGCGATTTCTTACGCAAATGCGGATTTTCGCGCGTGCACTTAGGCTTAAGCGGTGGCATCGATTCAGCCCTGGTCGCCTGCTTGGCGGCCGATGCGGTCGGCCCTTCGAACGTCACCGGAATTATGCTACCCGGTCCTTTTACGTCCCCAGACTCGACAAAGTGGTCGATCGCATTGGCGAAAAATTTAGGCATCGAACTAAAAGAAGTTTCGATCGTTCCCGCCTACAAACAAGCGTTGGCCGATTTCGAAAAGACCTTCGGCAAACAAGACTTCGGTATCATGAATGAAAATCTTCAGGCGCGCTTAAGGGGAATCCAGTTGATGGCCTTCAGCAATCGCGAAAAATCGATGCTGCTCGGCACTTCGAATAAATCTGAATTTGCCGTGGGATACTCGACTCTTTATGGCGATATGATCGGCGGACTGTTTCCCATCGGCGATCTACTTAAGACCGAGGTTTTTGCGCTGTCGCGGTACTATAATTCGCAAGCCCAAATCATTCCGACCGAAATCATAGACCGACCACCCAGCGCCGAACTGCGAGAAAATCAAAAGGACCAGGACTCTCTGCCGCCGTATGATCAATTGGACGAAGTGATTAAAAAGCTGGTCGTGGGCTTTCAGCCCGTAAAAACAGATTTGGAAAAACGCGTTTTAGACATGATGATGAAAAGCGAATTCAAACGCTGGCAAAGCGCACCCGTCTTAAAAGTTTCAGACCACGCTTTCGGACGCGGCCGAAGATTTCCGCTCGCTCACCGGGCGCGCGGCTAAGTCGGCAGCCCTTTGTGCGTCGCTTCCTGCCTAGACAGTAGACTCTGCGGCATTAAGATGTGACGTGGGAGGAAAAAATGAAATTTCTCGTTTTATTGTTTATCTTTGCGCCCGCCACCGTCTGGGCCGATATGCTCTTTAGTTGCGACTACGCCTATTTGGGAATGCCCACGACGAGCATCGAGGCACTCATCTACACCGACGGCAGTCCTGCTCCTACGGTTAAGGTCAGCATGCAGGGACGCACTCATCAAGAAACTGCCACGCGAGAAGTTTTGGCCGCGGACGAAGCTGCGCATCTTTGGATCTCCAAAGAAAATCCCGAGAACACGATCGAAATGGTGATTTACCGGGCTGATCGACCCAATGGGAACTCGGTATTGATCAACCACAACGTGCCCTTCGGAAAAGAAATGTGGGGCAAGTGTGTGGCTACAGCAAGTCTAATAAATTAAGCTGCTTGGGCTGTGGCTCAATCACCGGGAAACGCACTTCGGCTTTTCCGGTCATGGCCACCAAGTTAGGTAGCGGCGGACAGTTCAGCGAAGAACCTGAAATACGCTCGATCATTTTTAGAAACAGTTTCGCGCAGTAAGTGGCATCCGCTTCGGCGCGGTGAAAGCCTGAGGCATCGATCTGAAGATGTTGAACTAAAGTTCCTAATTTATAATTGGCCATGCCAGGTAAAACTTTTTTGGCGAGAAGGTAAGAACATAATACCAAGCCTGGTGGCGTTCGCATCTCGTGCTTTTTGAAATCCGAAAGCAAAAAACCGTAATCAAAGGCCGCGTTGTGAGCGACCAATAAATCATCACCGCAAAATTCAGTCAGCGCGCCGAGCAGCTCTTCTACCTTCGGTTTACCGGTCACCATATCATCGGTGATGCCGTTGACTCTTGAGGCACCGGCGGGGATAGGGATCAATGGATCGCAAAGGGTCGAAAAGACTGCGTCCACCTCGCCATTGATCATGCGTATGGCGCCGATTTCCACAATTCTATCCACACCGGGCAAAGTGCCGGTGGTCTCTAAGTCGAAGGCAACAAATCTCATGACATCATCATAGTCACCACTCTAATCTCGCATCAAGCGATGACCCAAAAAAACATCACGTTCCTGCCTGCAGAAAAGTCTTGTGCTTTCACGGATGAAGACTCCGTACTGGAGGTGGCGCTTAAAAATGGCCTAGAAATTCCCCATTCTTGCGGGGCCATGGGCAGCTGCACGACCTGCCGGGTGATAGTGGAATTCGCTCCAATCCCCCTGCCCGACCGCAATGACTTGGAGCAAGACATCGCCGACATGCGCGGCTTCACTAGTAATGAAAGGCTTTCGTGTCAGCTGCCGCCAATCATTGGCTTAGTTTTGCGGATTCCTGATACGGCGCTTGGCGACGACCCTTTGACGTGAAAAGCATTGGTGTAGATCCAGGGAATCCACTTCTTCCCGTCCGGTAAGGGAAGCGTAGGTATAACGCGAACAAAAACACGATAAACCCCCGGCTGATTCACGAAATAGTTTGTGACCTGCGAATTCGAAGTCATCATGCGCTCGCCATTGCGAAGAATGACAACGTCGAATGGGACATCTGGCTTCTGCGGGAGAGTGACTTCCAAAACCATCCCCTCCTCAAAGTTCAATGCTGAGCCCATGGGCGAAACTTGTCCTTTTTTATTTTTTAGAACCGCATTGAATCCTTTTGGATTACCGAGAATATCAAGGCTCATGTAGAACTGGCCCTGCCGCATGGCGCCCGCCAATTTTTCAACGTCGCTGATCGCATTGCCCGTCAATTCAGACTTCAGAAGTACGTGATTGCGCACCAATGAAAACAACGTCTGATAGGTGGGAAACCGCAAGAATGAGTTTGCACCGCCAATGATCAATTTGGCCTCGGCGTCGGCACCGGCCAGCCCGATGGTGGGACGAATGCGGTTGAGCTCATCCCACAAGCGCAATTCGTCTTCGGGCGCTTCGAATAAACGTAATAACGCCAAGCGCTCGTTGAAGGGATAAACAAAAAGACTCCAAAAGAAAGAAAGCGTATTTTTTTGCCAAGCCTCTTGCCAGGCGGACTTCATGTTGATGACTTCGATACCGTCGAGACCCGCAGGATAATCACCAGTCCAGCCGTAATTTCTTTTTTTAGGATGAGCTAGAACCAAAAGTCCAACGTCGGTGTCTTTTTCCGGCTGGGACAAAAGGTCTGCGAACAAAACTTGCGATCGTCCCACCCCCTGCAGATGGCGGCCCGAGGTCGCGCCTAAATTTAGTAGCCTGGAATTCAGATAGCTGTATTCGCCGTCCATCATCACCAGCATGTTGCTGTGATATCCCGCGAGCGAGGTTGGCTTATCGAATACGTTTAGATCGGTGATGGACAAAAAGTCCAAACCCGCAGATTGCGCCGCCGCTATAACCTTTGATACGTCGCCGCTGCCGCTACTCAACTGAGTATGAACGTTCGTAACGCCTCGGTAGTCGAAAAATCCGCGCGGCGGCTCAGCCACTAAGTCTTCGGGAAATATACGAACGTCATAATTGGCCAGATAAAGGCCATAAATCAGGTACAAAAATATGGCGGCCGTCGGAATCCAAAACTTATTCACGGGGACTCGACCTTCCAAATTTCGTAGCGCTCGTCCACCGTAGTTTTCTCGATAATCTTATGACCTTCCGAAGTGTAGTTGGCAGGCAAACTGTCCGTCTTCTCGACGGCTAAATAGTAGATACCCGAGATCGGCCGGCTGCCCTCAAGATAATCGAAAAAATCCCGGCGATTCATCCCCTTGAGTTTGAAGACCGGACGACGCAATTCAAAGTGTAATTTAGAAGCCATCTGGTAGGAGCGCGCAAAAAGAGGTTGCAGTGGTGCCCCTGCCTCAACCACGCGGTCAAATTGATGGAATTCGCGAAATTTCAGTCTCTTCGACCAGGATGGCTGAACGATAATCACTACGGCCAAGGCCGAAAGCAGTATTCCCCAAATCCAACACGTGATCGAAAGACCTCGTCCACTCAAGGGGTACTGACTTGCCGCCAGTGCAAAGACGGCTGGATAGGCGGCGATAGGCCAATTGGCCTCGACGTACCCGCGCGAGGTCGTAAACATAAAAAATAACAGAGGCACCCAGGCCCATAGATGAAACACCGGCGGAAGACTGCGTCGTGCCCGCAGCGCCCAGTACAAAACGACGGGAAAGACCAAGGCAATTTGCGCACCGATGTATTCGTAAGTCCAAGACGGTTTCCAGCGCCGGCCAAGACCATGGGCCACTTGAAATTTGAACGATGCGAAATCGTTCATCATGTTCCAAATCCAAACCGGGCAAGCTCCGACGACAGCCCCCAGCAACAGCCACAAGAAAGAGCGCGACACCGAATTTCGTATTTCACGTGAAAAGACCAAAAGTGGAAGTAGGCTAAGGGTGAACAGCACCATCATGTATTTGCTGGAAAACCCAAGACCCATGGAAAGCCCAAATAATAGCGACATTTTCCAATTCGGATTCGCCCGCCACTTGAAAAACAAAAACGCCGAAAGCGCGTAAAAGAACATCAGTGGTAGATCGGGCGTCAGCACAATTGCAGAGCCACCGAGCAAGGGCGAGAGAAGCACCAACCACAGCCATTGCCGCCGCTGATCTTCATTCAAGAAAGGCTTTAAGGTCATCAACCAAATCGCCAGTCCCGCATGACTGAACAGCACACCCGGCCAGCGCACGCTCCCGGGAAACCATCGGGTGTAATCCCCTAGCCAAAACAGCCACGCAACAAATGGGGGATGATCGTAATAACTGAGCTGTAGGTATTGCGACCAAACCCAGTAATAAGCTTCGTCATTCGTCAACGGTAAGAGAGCCGCGAGAACCAACTTTACGAAAAGCGATATCCAAAAGATCTTCTTGATCACGCTCACGGAATTTTTATGGTCTTCGGCTTGCCTAGATCGCCAGGCACACCGCGCTCGCGTCCGTTAAGGATGATATTTACGGCCCCACCGTCACTGAGATCGAGCGTCATCGGAAGTTCCGCATGAATCGTGTGCACTTGCGTGGGGCCGAGCGAAACGCGCTTGGCTTCGCCCTTAACTTGGAATTTCACTTCGACCTTGTCCAGGGCTTCTAAAATAATCTCATTCTTCGCCGCCTTCGCTGGCGCTGCGGGGGCTTCGGTCGGCTTTGTTTCGTCAGGCTTTACTGCTTCAGCAACCTTAGGCTCTTCCACTTTTGCCGGTTCAACTGGCTTCATTTCTTCTGGAGGCGGCGGCGATAGCTCGGTTGGGCGCAACTCAACCAGGTTGCTGATCGGCATGCGCACCAAATCCATTCGCGGCGATAGAATTTGCGGTTGCGAGGGGGCCGGAAGAGCGGCCGCTTTAGGTTCTTCGGGTTTTACGGTTTCGGTCGGCGGCTCCGAAGGCTT
>JBEIHA010000022.1:0-17655 GCA_040381635.1 Pseudobdellovibrionaceae bacterium | reverse complement strand
GCTGCTGAATGGTTAACATCACTTAGCCCGCGTTACCGAAAAGTTTTCCGATGTCGGGACGCTGAGCCTCGGCCTCGTTCACCTGAAAAACCGATTTGCGCTGGTAGCCCATAAGCGAGGCAAAGACGTTCGTGGGAATACTTTCGACCGCATTGTTGTAGCGAACAACCGCCGCATTATAGGTGCGCCGAGCGGCGGACAACTGGCCTTCGATTTCATTTAACGAGGCCTGCAAGCTTAAGAAATTTTGATTCGCTTTCAAGTCTGGATAGGCTTCGGCCACGGCCACAACCTTGCCAAACATGCTCGACATAGTTGAATCCGCCGACTGCATTTCGCCGTCTTTCTTCGAATCCAAATGAATGTTGGTGCGGGCGGCCGTGAGTTCGGTCAATAGCTTCGTTTCGTGCGAAGCGTACTGCTTCACGGTCTCTACTAAACTCGGGATTAGATCGAAGCGTTTCTTTAAATAGGTGTGAACAGCGCCGGTGGCGTTTTCAACTTCGTTTTTCTTAGCGATCAATGAATTGTAGAGAATCGCAGCGACACCAAGAAATCCACAAAAAATAGCCAGCTCGAAAGACATAGATACCCCCGCTGACTTATCGGAGGTCCTGACACGTTAATATAGACACACAGGGCTTTTCTCAATTTAGTTCACGCGGGCGCATTTCGCGGTGAACTCTTTGCCGCCCTCTTTCGCAGTCAGGTTTAAGTGCTTTTCAAAAACTATGAGCTGAGGCGCCGTGAACGGATCAAGGTTAAACGACGAGAAATGCACCACCTCCATCGAGTACTCGAGCTCCAACCCTGGCTCGCGCGGGGCCAGTCGACCCACCGTGAATTGCTTGTTGGAGGAATGTCCCACCAACTTCATCTCTTCGGTGATCTGAAGCTTACTGAACGTTGGGTCTGGCAAACCGAACCCTTCGCACTTATAAAAGCCGGGCATTTTCGCGTAGGGCACCGGTTTACCCGAGTTCATCAAGTAGGCCGCAGCCCCGGCGGCGGCGACAACAATTACCGCAACAATATAGAGAGCCATTTTATTCAGCTTCATTTTTTAACCTATCTTTTCTTTTTACCTATCTAGACCAAGGCCCAAGTGCATGAAGTTTGGGCAGCGTTTCGCACCCACGTGCTAAATTAACGATCCAACAAGTTGTCTCATTTCGCAACATTCTCGTCTGCCTAGTCTGCCCCCATGCCCGCCGCACTGGATTTCGCCAGAGCTGCTCAAGTTGTACAAAACTTTGACGATAAGAAAGTAGGCAGTTTCTAGAGGAGTCAAAAGAATGATCAATTGGGATGAGTTTGAACACATACACGTCATTAAAAAGCTAAAGCAGATCCTAAATTCGTGGTGGAACATCGATGTGATCTTCACTGACGAACGCGGGCAACTGCGCGGCAATGATCTGAAGTCCGGCATGGCCTTCTGTAATCCCGCAGTCCAGACGTTTTTAAGCAAAGACACTTCGATCGCCAGTTTAAGCGAGACCGTTGCGAAAACTCTCGAAGAAATCCGCACCAGCGGAAACCGCTACGCGATCAAAAAGTGGGACACGGCCGGTTACGATATGGCGATCATCCCGATCACGATTGAAAATGACTTCATGGGCTGCGTCGTTGCGATGGGCTTTATGAAGGACCGTGCCGCCGTAAACCGTATTTCGGAAGTTCGCGAGCGCATGGCCATCTTCGGCGCCAGCGGCGACACCATCGACAAAGCGATCGGCAAGATTTCTTTTATCGACGATCAAGATCGCGAACATTTCTTGGAACTCGTTGAGCTGGTTGCTCAAGAAGTCGTGACCCTGCACTTAGAAATCACTTCTCGCGAAAACCGCATCAAAGAACTGAACAAAGAATTGGGTTCGCGCTACAAGTACGACAATATGATCGGCAAGTCGAAGCCCATGCAGTCTTTGTACAGCATGCTCGATAAGATCAAAGGTGCCGATAGCACAGTCTTGATCGGCGGCGAAAACGGCACTGGTAAAGAATTGATCGCGAAAGCCATCCACTACAATTCTTTACGTAAAGACAAGCCCTTCATTATCCAGAACTGCTCAGCCTTCAACGACAACTTGTTGGAATCAGAATTGTTCGGACACACGAAAGGCTCTTTCACCGGTGCCATCCGTGACAAAAAAGGTTTGTTCGAAATGGCCGACAAAGGCACGTTCTTCCTCGATGAGATCGGCGACACTTCGCCCACCATGCAGGTCAAACTGCTTCGCGTATTGCAAGAAGGGACTTTCATTCCCGTGGGCGCCGTCGAAGGTAAGCGCGTCGATGTACGGATCATCGCGGCGACCAACCGCAATCTGAAAGAGATGGTGGAAGCCGGCACCTTCCGCGAAGATTTATATTATCGCTTGAACGTCATCAACATCGGCGTCCCCGCACTTCGCGACCGCAAAGAAGACATCCCCTTCTTGGCTGAATTCTTTATGAACAAGTCGCAGAACAACTCGGCCCCCGGCGCCGCTAAAAAGATCCTCACGAAGCGCGCCTTAGAAAAGCTGTATGACTATGCTTGGCCAGGTAACGTGCGTGAATTGCAGAACGAAATGGAACGCCTGATCGTCTTGGCCGGTCCCGAAACGAAGATCACGGCGGACATGCTTTCGCCCAAGATCCTCGAACTCGGTGATAAGACCAAGGTTCAAGGTGCGCGCCTCCACGGCAAACTAAAAGATGCCTTGGAAGACCTAGAGCGCGAAATGATCAAAGAGGGCTTACGCCGCACCGGTTGGAACAAGTCCAAGCTGGCGAAAGAACTCGGCATCAGCCGTGCTGGCCTGATCATGAAAGTCGAAAAGTACGGCCTCGATAAACGCAAAATGTTAAAATAATTACAGCTCTGTTAAAGCATCACGAGGCCCTGGTCACCCCAGGGCCTTTTAGTTTCGCGCTCAGCCAGGCACATCGTTTGTAATAGCCAACAACCGGTTGGTTAATAAATGAAAGACAATACTAAAGAACAAGGCCGTCTCTTGCGTTCCGCGGAAGAGCTCAAGGCTTATTTTGAAGAGAAGATAAAGAAGTCGCCCATGGCACAGGAGCGCACCGTCTCGGTGCGCGAAGCGCTAGAAGGGCTTCTTTCATCGGCCAAAGAAATGGAATCGAATCGCGATTCTCTGGATCATTTGCAAGCTCGCCTCGGCACCATTCAAGAAGGCCTGCCCTCGAATGTGATTCAGATGCGCGCCCCCCGTCGGATCCATAGTCCAAGCCCATTTTCCAAGGTCGAAGATAAGCGCTGGATACTGCGTTTGGATTGCCTGATCGAATCCAAGTATGTTTCGGAAATTCACAAAATGGCGATGGAGCTTCACTCCCAAAGCCGTCGTTACGCGTTTATCGAATTTCGCGATATAGATAAGAAATCCCGCCATTCCCTTCCGGATTTGTTGGCGATGGGCGCAATCAGCTTGTTCGTTCCGTGTATTTTGGATCTTCATTTAGAAGAGCAAAAACTATTGCGCGAGCTTATGGAAGTTGAGTCACTACAGCGTCCGCTACTGATGGTCGGATCCACGCTCACTTATTCGCAACTACGTGGTGAATCCGGGGTGGACATGGACTTTTTAAATCAGCTTTCACGCGCGTACATCAAACTCACAAGACCGTTCACCGAGTACAAAGAGCAAGGTTTGATCCACTATTTCCTGGACAGTCTCTCCGAATCCCCGACATGATATATGTTGCTGCACTGGCGGCTTCATAATACGGGGGAATCGTGTCCACAGAACTGCCAACTGAGATCAACAACTTCATCGCCAAAAGTGTGGACACTCGCCAATTCGAATGTTTGCAGCTGGCCGGCGACGCCTCCACACGAAAGTATTTTCGCATAGTATTTAATGATCAATCGCGCGTGCTGATGTACTGGGAACCTTTCACCGATCCCGAAAATTATCCTTTTTTGAATGTGCTTAATCATTTCGCAAAGAACGAAGTGCGGGTACCTAAAGTGGAAGCCTCGGCCCCCGAATTGGGCGTGGTGTTGTTGGAAGATTTAGGCGACCTCACCTTAGAACGAAAGTTTTGGGAAAATCAGAATCAAGAGGCGGCCATGCCGTTCTACGGTCAAGCCATCGACGAAATCATTAAGATCCATTACCAGGCGTCGAAACCATCCAGCCCACCATCGGTGTGCCAGCAAATCATGTTCGATACGGCCAAATTTATGTGGGAAATGAATTACGCACGCGAGCACTTTCTGGAAAAGGTCGGTGGCATAAATCTAAGCGACAAAGATGCCAAATCTCTACAAGAAGAGTTTCGCGGGATTTGTGAAACCTTGCACCAGCAACCTAAATTCGTTTGCCACCGCGACTATCATTCAAGAAATCTGATGTTGAAGCACGGCAAAATGATCGTGATCGACTTTCAAGACGCGCGCTTGGGTCCGATTCAATATGACTTAGTCAGTTTGGTGCATGATTCGTACGTGAATCTGTCGCCGACTTCGATCGCCGCCTTGAAGAATGATTATATACACAAAGCGCGAGAGGTCGGACCTAAGGGCTGCATTCGCGAAGATTTCGAAGATATTTTTCGTCTGCAAACCATCCAGCGTTGCTTCAAAGCCTGCGGAAGTTTCGCCAGCTTTCTGAATACACGCAACGATACACGCTATTTGAAATACATCGGCAATACGGTCAACCTTGTCGGACGCACTCTTCACGACAGTGGAAAGTTTCCGCTCTTCACCCGCATTATCAACGATAGCGACTTGATGACCAGAAATTACGAGCAGGTATGCGCGGTCTAATTCTTTCGGCGGGACTGGGTGAACGTTTGCGCCCCTTGACGCTAAAGAAGGCCAAGCCCGCGATTGAATTTTTGAATATTCCTATGTTGGGGTTCCCCTATTACTGGTTGAATACCCTAGGTTTAAGCCAGCTGGTCTTTAACACTCACTATTTACCCGACACAATTCGGCATGCGGCCATGCACATCATCGACCCGGCCATTCCCCTGCATTTCACGCACGAAGCCTCAATTCTCGGCAGCGGTGGCGGCATCGGAAACGCGCGCCCGCTTCTCGAAGGTGAACAAAACTTCGTGGTCGCCAACGGCGACGGCGTAATTCTTTGCGAATACCCCGACGTCCTAGAGCAAATGCTGATTTTTCACGAGAAAAAAGATTCGCTTTGCACTTTGCTCGTTTGCCCTTTAGCGGGCGTCGGCACTCGCCTGCCTGGCGTGTGGATGGACAATTCCGGGGAGATCGTGAACTTCGGCAAGACCGCAATGCGCGCCGACACCGAATGTCTGCACTATGCCTCGTACATGATTTTATCGAAGCGCATTTGGGACTACATCCCCGAGGGCTCGAGCAATATTCTTTACGATGTGGTCGAGCCGAACATTAGCGCGGTCAGTGACGAGAAAGCTTACGGTTTTCGCGTCGACAATATGAAATGGTACGAGACCGGGAACGCGGCCGAATACCTAGCGGCCACACGCGAATGCTTAGAGCTGATGCGCTCCCCTTCGGCGTACGGGCGATGCGCGCGCGACATTGTCACTAAACTTGCTCCAAATTGCGAGCTGCGCGAAATGCAATTGATCGCCGACAGCGCTCAGGTCGAAGGTCAGCTTAAAGGTTTTCAGGTGATCGGGGAAAACTGCGTGGTGCCCGCATCCGCCAATCTCGAAGATAGCGTTCTGCTACCCGGCACCCATGTGTCGCCGGGCTCTGAAATAAAAAATCAGGTTCTTATTTCTTAGGCTGCTTTATGCTCGCCGGCGAGCGTGTGGCGACGTCATTCGTTTCAATAAAGTGCTTTCCATCGCGCTTCTTTTGATAAGCGATGTGCACCATTTCGAAAATATTTTGTCCGCGCACGCCGATGGGTTCGCCGTCGAACATGACGGTTTTGCCCGCGACCAGCGATCCTTTTTTCTCAGCGCCGATGTCGAAGGGGTTCGCCATCCCCATTCCTGATTCAGATGAGCCACTGCTGTCGCCTTCGCTAATGCCGCTACTGGCGCCGCCACCGCTGTCGATACCTACACCAGATACACGCGCCGCACTTCCGCTCGCGGCACCGGCTTGCGCATCCGCCAAGCCTTCTTGGACGGCTGCAATCGTGGCGGGCGACATTCCGGACGCGGCCATGGAAGAAGGTGAATCAAAGGCTTTCGCCGGAATGAACGAGCCATCGGGCCCGGTCAAACCCTTCGAAGTCATTTTGTAGCCGGCCTCGCCTAATTTAGCTTGGCCTTCTTTGATTTTGGCTTCGGCAAATGCACCGGTGCCGTTGGGATCGACGGCGGTCGGAGTGACCCCTCCATCATTGGTGTTCGAAGCAAACCCCGTGTTGGCCGATTGATCGGCGGCTCCGCTATCTTCTTTCGATTGCATCATGGCTAAAATTCCCATAGCCATCAGCGCGACCCCGGGAGGGACCGTCTTTGGATTCGACATCAAGGCCGCTCCTGCAGCCATCAAGCCTTGACCAACGGCTGCGTTCGTACCCGCGCCACCACTTTGGGATCTTTGACCTTGTCCTGCTCCCGGATTGATCGATCCCTGCAACACGGGCACTCGAGCGGCGTTCGTACCCGTCGTTGAACCTACGGGACGTTCGGGGGTCGCCGAAATCGGTGGAGTCGCGGCCGGCGTCGGTGCTGCCGGACGAAAGATATTGGGATTCAAATCCGCTTCCGCGAAAGCCTTGGGTCCACCGGTCAGGGCGGTCAGCGTGATCGCGAGCACGAAAATGTTCTTCATAAATAACCCCTTTTTATTCTTACCTGCATCCGATTAGGACGCCGAGTTTGCATTTCTCTTCCATTTTAGTCGAAATTATACGCCAGATGTCTTCTTCTTTAGCGTTGATCTCGGAGCGCACGCCGAACCCAGCAAGTCGTCGCTTGGGATCTCGACTTCCGCCGGGTAAAAATTGGCGCAAGTCCATGCCCAGCATGGCGTTGTCAGCTTCATTTGCGGGTTTGCGACTTCCACCGAAGAATCCAGAGAAGAAGGAGCTGCCGGAAGTGTTGGCCTCCACTGACTGCGAGTAGCCGTTCGAACCTTGGGTCCCCTGAAGAACATCCGTCGAATATCCTGGTGAGCCGGGTGATGCGGCGCTTGATCCACCACCGAGCTTCGCCGGGCCTACGCCGTCACCACCAGGAATCCCGCCGCCGGAATTGTTAGCCACGGTGCCATTGCGACTCGGCTGCGCTTCGTTCGGAGTGTTGAGCACGCGCTCTGTTCCGCCCGAAGGTGTGTCGGGAATATCGAAGCCTGATCCGTCGGATTTTTTCTTGGCGCCTTCACTTGCGGCGAACTGCGCGGTGCCGGATAAATCTTTGGTATTTAGTGCACGGCACGCGACCGAGTTCGGGTTCTGCGCGCAGCTTTGGCAGGCCGCCGAGCTAGGGTTGGCGGCGCAACCGTAAGGATCATTGCTGTTCGAACCGGCGTTCGCAACCGGGTTAGATCCCATACCATTTTGCGGATTCGACGAAGCGACGCGGCTACAAGCCTCACCCGCACCCTGCGATCCATTCGCGCCCCACGCCTGGTTCGCGATTTGATTCACGCGCGACTGAAACTGATTGCAGCCCGTGGTGCGCGAACTCAAAGAGTTGTAAGCGTTTTGATAAATATACTGGCTGTCGCAACCATCGCAATTTGAAAGCAAGGCCTGATATTTATCCGCGAGCTGCGAACACACCATCGAACACGACATTTGTTTACTGTTACAAACGCCTGCGAGGCTGGTGTTCACCGATCGGCTAGAACCGCCAAGTTCCTGCATCTGTTGGCAATAGTCATTTAGTCCCTGCGAGTCCCTGGGCGGCGACTGATTCATAAGTTGGTTCAGTTGCGCGAAGTTCGCTTGGTCTTGATAAGGCATTTCATTCACGCAAGACGTCGGCGATCCACAACAACGGCTAGCCGCGCTGAATGAGCTTTCGCATAGCGAAAGATCGGTGCTGGCCTCAGACCCTGCCGCGCCTTCGGACTGCGGAGTTGTGTTCCTGGCCGAGGCCACGGCCTCCCGGTTGTTGCGGTCTGTCTGCGTGGTCGGTGCTTGCTGCGCGCGCGGGTTGGTGGCGGCGGTGCGGGCGGGCGTGGCGTGATTTGCTGTCGATGGTCGACGAGGCGGCATGGGAGCGGTTCGCGCGGCGGGAGTCGCGCCTAGCCCTCGCGGGCGAGGCGGTGGCATCGGGACATTCGTCCGAGCGCACGAGCGAGTCGAGGAGGGGATACAAGCTATCGAAGCACCGGGATCTATCGGTTCTTCGGCGTCCTCAATAGCCTTTTGCGCCATTACACCTCTCGCTAGTTTATTGCATTTCGCTCTGGCCGCGGCTAGCCATGGAGCCTCACCGTTTTTCAGACAGTCAGTTATGGCGCTAGGATCGCCTGGGTCTGGCGACGGTGCTTCTCTGCAAAATTGGCGAAAGGACGCCATTTCCTCGGTTACGCAGTTGTTGTAAGTGATTTGATCGCCACTGGCATACGACCGAGGTGAGCGAACGGCCGAGGCAACAATAAGGGTAAACAGAAATATGGCGGAACGATTTACCATCTTTTGCTTATCGTCGCTTTATGAGATTGTCTTTAGGCTAAAGTCGAGTTTCTTGCGAAAAGTTTTATCAGCGAAACGTCTCACTTTGAGACGTTTTATTGCCCGCTCGCTGGACGAAGAGGAGATGTCACTCCCTGTGAAAGCTGAGGACGTTGGCCAGGGTTTTCCGCCATTTGAATGAAATCCGCATTGGTCCCCACAGCTACGGTGTAGTTCTTGTTTGCTTCATCATAGGGCTGACCGTTAAGTGCTAAAGCTCCCGTTCGAATAAACATCCCTGTAACCGCAAGACGATTATTCGAGTTTCGCGTCAGCACGAAACCACCTGAACCACCACCGTTCGCATCGCAATTGGTGTAAAGCACCGAAGGACCTCCGCCACGGGCGGGAAATGTTCGGGTGACATTGCAGTTGTAGGCCATGGGCTCTGAATTACGGTATCCGGGCTGATCTTCCTGAACTTGAGTAATTGCAACAAGGTTCGTCCCGACGGGCGGCGGTTCAGAATCTTCTGGCATGTCATAAGGATCGCAACCAGCAATTGGCTCTTTCAACCGAACCACGACTTTATCAGCACGCATATTTTGATAAGGATTATTTGCAGGACTGCTCGGATCAATGACCTTCACATCTGTGACTTCAAGTCTTGAAGTGCCGCCTCGGTAATTCTGAAATACGCATCGTTCTATTCCCGGAATCAATCGATTGGTCGCTTTATCGACAAAGATGTGCGCAGCAGAAGCGATTCTATCTGCGGCGCAATGACCACCAGATGTCCGCTTGTCACGTGGACAAATCAAACCAGCGGATTGGAGGCTTCCCTTCCCATTGCTTGCACCTGGGCAACGGATCTGACCCGTACAACGCATAGCTTGTTCCTGCTCGGCCGCCGAAAAACCAATTGTCGCCAAGTTTTTAGACAGGGGCTTACGGTCATCTTCTCCTATGAAGCTAGCTTTATGGACCAAGTTTCGGAAGTCATTCTCTTGATTATTTCTCTGACAATTTGCTTGATGTTCGGCACCGACAAGCTGGTTCAGATTCACAACAGGCATCGCCCACACCGACCCGGCGCCGAGGAGCAAAACCAACTGGATGAAATGCTGAATCTTCATAACCTTCAATTCCTTAAACCACACAAATTCTGAATATATGAGCCCGACCTCAACTATAGCAGTTCCTATGCCGGGCTCTAGTCCCGTTTATGGGGTTCTCCTAGAAGAATTGACTAGTTTGTTTACAGGGGCGAGCACATTTTGGAATGACCAGCCACCCTACCGCGACAACCTAAGTATCGCCGCCAACAACCCATCCCTATACGGCGTGTGAAATGAAAACGAGCCGCTCTCAAGGCTGTAAGGCTGTCCGTCGAGTTGATCTATGCCGCGGCCGCTGACGACGCTGAAGGCCTTCCAACGACCGTTGACGTTCACTAGGCCGACCGAGCCTGAAGCACCGACGCTTACATCGCAATCGCCCTTGAAGACCGTGTTATAACTCGAGTTGCCTTCAAAAATGTGGCGGACCTGGCAGCTTTGTACAATAGGCTCTTGATCCGTGAAGGGCGCCTGTCGGCGGTGGGGCTTGGCGGAAACCAAAACGAAGGATCGGCCCCGGAAATAATCTTCCGGTGCGGCCAGCGGAAAAGCGCGGCCGTATTTTAACGGCGCAAGCAAGCGAACGACGGCGTAATCATTTCTGTCGCGGTGTTTGGCCCAGTCTTCGGTCATTTCGAAATTGCCGGCCGTAAAGTTGAAACGCATCACTTCGGGTGTCATGCCTTGAGTTTGAAAGTAGCATTCACTCAAAGGCTCGCGCCTGCGGCCATGTTCATCGACAAAGCTATGTCCATTGGTGACCACCACTTGGTTGTCATTCACCAACGCGCCCGAAGTGCGCAGCGGATTTCCGTACACGGTGCCAGGACAGTAAACAAAGCCCGTGCTTTGTCGCGTGCGCAGCATATCCACCATGTCAAAGCCCAAAGCTTGATAAGCCTCGGTGATGGGCCGACGGTCGTCCGCGCCAATCACATTAGCGAAGGCCGAGGCGCCGAGCAGCGGCCCCAAAATTGTCGCCGTCCAGAAAAGAATACAGGCTTTAAGCATAGAGGTCGCTTAAGCAGCTTCCGTGCTAGGCATCACGATTGCGTAAACCGCCAGGTAACGATGCAGGAAGCAATCGGGTATGACATGGACGCCACTGTGACAAATTTTGCTAAATTACGACAGCTTTGGGCCGCAGGCCTAAGCCAAGTCCTTGTCCTTGCCATGTCTTCGGGATCCGCTTTGTCGGCACATGCCAAGCAAGTTTTGCCGGGCCACAATCAGTCGGATTTCATTTATGTCCAAGCCCCGGCACTGAACTCGGCAAATTCTTATTTACAGCAGCCGGTCATTACTCCCAGGCAAATTGGGCAGGGAGAATGGGATCACGTGGGTCATTTGTGGCCGCGGGCCATTTCTTATTCAATGGAAACGGATTCCGTGGAAGCTTTCGTGCAATCCGATTTGCGCGTGGGCATGCAGTACAATTATTCATTCAATTTCGAGCTCGGCGCACGTAACGGTCAGGGCCGCGGAATGGCAATCCCTGAAGGTTGGTATCAACTGCAGGTCGCGGTAATTAAGAAAAGCGGAGCAGGATTACGAAGCAAATCCAACAGCAGTCCATTTGAGCGTTACGTCACATCGAATTCCATGTTTTTAAAAGTTTCCAACGGTTCTTTCGGTCGTAAAATTTCGTTGAGATTTCCCGACATCACCCAGACTTCTTTAAAGCACCATCTTTTCGTTGAATTGATTCCACTTAAAGAAGATTGTAACGAGGCTGGTGAGCAAATTCGCTGCATCAATATGAACTCGCGCGGCGAACCCGACGCTCAACGTTCAATTCTTGAACCCCGCCCTGGCTACAAAACATACCTTGTTGAAATGCCGTTCATCCCTTTCCAGCCGAGTGGCGGAAAAGTCCGCGACGCCGAGGATCTCAGCGAGAATGATCAAGCCTTTTTGGGTGGATCATTGGCCACGTATATTGCCCGCGCGCAGCTTTTCAAAAATAAAGCCGCTCTTCAAGCACGCGAAGTGGTCACCCCAGTGGACCACGCCCGAAAAACTAGACTGAATTTGAAAAGTCTGAATGATCCCGACCTGAAAAATGCTTACCCTGGCATCAAGAAAATTTTTGAGACCCGTGCCTACGGCGTGCTGCAATTACAAGAAAAAGAGCCGGAATTCTTCACCAACCTTTGCGAGCAATTGGTAAAGCACCAAACCGAGTTTCAAGATCGACACCGACGGCTGGCGTTTCGTCGCACCCGCGAAAACGTGATCCGAACCCAAGTTCGCTGGTGCACGCAAGACCCCCAAAACTACATGCGCCTCAATCGCGTTCTACATGTGGGCCGACCGATCTCTGGTAAGATTGAGCGTATCGATCAAAAGAGCTTAACGTATACACTTATGGCAAATTATATGTCCAGCCGCAGTCAATCCATTGATACGTTCACTTCCGTAAACATCAAGACCCCAACCTTCTTGGCGCAGTTTCTTGATCAAATCGGATTGGGCTTCGGTCACAGTGTAAGCTATGGGACCGGACGCTCCAGGGCCGAAACCGGTATCGCTTCGATGTCGACTTCCCTTGACTTTAACTACGTGATTTTTGATCTGCCCACAGTGGGTTCCCAGCAGTGTTTAGAGGTTCGCGCGTTTAACGATAACTACGACTTCTTCTTTGACCGAACCGCCAAAGCGAAGAACGGCCTCTACATTTGTGATGAAAAAAGCACCGAGGTGGTCGTTACACAGGAAGTTTACGCCCATGCATTTGAACGCTGCCGCGACACTACGATGATGGAATGCGATCGCCTCGCTCAGTCGGTGAATCAATCTCTGCGCGGCGAAGGAGAGCTCTCGGCTTTCTTTTACGCGATTCGCGACGGTATCTCGCCCGATCACAACAATCGCGTTATGCCCTTTGGGAACATGGCAAATGCCCAACACTACTTCGCCAACACGCCCGTGGCGGATGACATGCAAGTGGTCACGCCCATCGAATTCGCGAGCGAAAAGGTTCCCTCGTTCCTTAAACTCATCAGTGGTCAGCACCGAGAATTTCGATCACCAGCCGTTGTTGGCTCGCGGCGGATTTAAAATTTCTGCCGGGGCGGCCCCGCCACCGATCTTATGTTGATTCGACAAAAGCGCGTCTCGGTTGATCAACTTCACCGAATACCCGGTTCGTCCGCCGCCGGCCACGCATGAACCTGGATTAGGGAACTTTAGACCGTCATCGGGCACCGCACATTTGCCAAAATTGTTCATCGCCGCCTGCACGTCGTAATTGTACGGCCCGTCCCCAGGTAACCACGCGGTCAAAAGATGCTTTTTATCACGGACGAAGTAGTACGCTTCTGCTTTTTGTAGGCCGCGCGATCTTGCCAGGGCCATCTGTTGCTGAATGCTATAGTCGGGAACGGTCGAACCGTTGTGTCCAAGATCCGCGCGCACCGGCGTATCGAATGAAATCCCCAAGGCTGTTTTGTTGGCTCGTAATCTTTCGAAGTAGTTTTTGGTGAAGTTCGGCTCGATCGAGTAATAAGTGATGTCGAACAAGTCCGGCGCAATCGCGGCGATTTCAAAGTTGCGTACTTCGGGACCAGTGCCCGTGTTGCCGTCCCAGGCCAAAATATCATTTGGCGATCCAGTCGATATATCCTCTTTAATATTTTTATAACTGTCGAAACTAATTCCTAAAGAACCTAACCCTTGCAAAGAGTTGATTGCCAGATTTGAGGCCAAGCCCAAAGCGTCACCGGGATAGCGCGAGTAATTCGGCAAGCGCCGCGGATCATCGGCGCTGTTCGTGCCCGAAACTCGCGGCGCCATCAAACCATCTACCAAATCGCCCGTCGAAGACTTTGCGCCCTTATCCCAGCGCGATTGATACCAGGGTCCGATGCGCCCGCCGAAGGGCTTCGCAAAAGAACGCGCGGTCATTTCGAGTCCGCTTCCGAACGGAAAGAAAATCTGGCGCGGAGTGGTCTTCACACGCACGCCCATATAGGGCATATACCAAGGGTTTTTTTCCACGCCGATCGAGAACTGAAAGTCGGAGTCGGCCAGAACATTTACGTCTTTCCAAACAAAAAGACCACTGGCTTGCAGACCTTCAGGGAAAGGTTTATTCAAAACATCTATGGCCCCCGGCCGCTGCGGAAGATTCGAGATCGGTTGCGAATCCGCATTGCAACCTGGTTCGTTATTGACGTCAGTGTAGATTAAAGTCGGCGTGATCGCGACCTCGGGCAGCCATTCTTTGGGATCAATACCTTCAAGCGAATTCATCATCACGAATTCGCCGCCGCCGGTTTCGAAAGACTGTCGATTCGCGAAGGTCAGATTTTTTACGAAGGTTTGCCTGGCACCCGCCAAAACCGAACTGCCGTCCAAATCCGTGAAGTCGCCGTTTTGTCCGCCCGACAAGTTTTTGGCCAAACCGTAAATGACTTGTTTTCGATTGCGTTGATCCAGGCGGTAGGCGTGAAGGATGCTCATGGCAAACCACCAATTGAAGGCACCCAATCTTTGGCATTGGATATCGAATTGCGAGCGGAGCTGCCTAGAGAGTGCTGCGATACCATAATTGATGCCCAAGAATCCCGCGATCACTCGGACTTCGGGCAAGGGCGGGATGCGCAAGTTCGGGCGGTTGCACAAGTTCTCACCGTCGGGAACTTCCTGCCAGGTCGGCTTGTAGGTAATGCACAGGGAGGGCCTTCGGCCTTGCGAGTATTCCGTATCGGTGACATTTCCCGTCCACACGGGGTTGGGCTCTTGCTGGTAAAGACCCATAGTCCCCAGCACGTGGTAACGCCAGGCCAACAATTTGTAGCTCTGACGGATCTGATAATTCTGGTGCGCGATCACGTTGAGCATCTCGGCCTGCTTGGCGGCCGCGTAATAAGCCGCCAAATCCGCGGAGTTCTGCAGATTGATTTTGTCGTGAACCACAAGCGCCACGTTGATCGCCATGGCGAAAAAGACGAAGAGCACATTAAAGATCAAGGCGACGAAGATGGCCGCCTGGCCGTGGTCGTTGAGGACGCGTTTGTCGTGATTTTCGGGACCTTGAACTACGGGACCGTGATTTACCAGACTCATTGTAAAAAATTTTGACACTGTTTTTGATAGCTTGGAAACTAATCTCATGGCTTATCTGCTTTTCGGAAGTTTAGTCCTATTCTTTAGTCCAGTGGCTTCTTACGCTGGTGAAATCATGTTCGAGGGCTATTACAAGATCGAACTGTCGGGGACCCACATCGGCTACGCGATTCAGCGCTACGAATTCGAGCCCAAAGACAAATCGTTCATCAACACTTCGTTTATGCGCATCAAGGCTGGTGGCCAGCTCCAACAAGAGAGCCTCAAAGCAAAAACGAACGATAAGTTTCAACCCCTTTCGTACCAATACACCGCCACCTCAGGGGACGTGATCAAAACCATCGACGCCACTTTTAAGGGCGAGATCATGACCCTGAAGATCATCGACGGGAAAAAGCAAAAAAATGAAACTCATAAAATTCCAAAGGGAACTTTCTTTTCGAGTTTTCTGACGTATTTGATGCTGCAAAAAAAGCTGGAACTCAACCAAGCTTTCCAATACAGCGCGATCGCGGAAGAAGAGGGCGCGTCGTACAACGGCAAAGCTTTGATCGAATCGAAAGAGCCGAAAGGGACCTACGAGGCTTACCGGATTCTTAATTCCTACAAGGGCGAAAAATTCGTATCCATCGTCGGTGTCGTGAAAGATGCGAAAGACCCTTCCAAAAATGTACGTGGCGATGTCATGGGTGCGAACTCGCCCGTTAAAAATCTTTCTTCGACTCTTGTCAGCCCCGCGGCCGTCGCCACCGAAGGTCATGTTGTGCCCAATAAAATTTTAATCTCCTTGTTCGGCGGCATGCCGACGGGTCAGGCCAATCTGTTGTCGAAAGAAAAATAAGTGCTGCGCTACACGCTTCGTCGACTTGTTATCACGCTGCCGTCGATCTTAGGTGTGGTGACCTTAGTGTTTCTGCTGATTCATCTGGTGCCGGGCGACCCAGTCGACCTTATGCTCGGCGAACAAGCCGCCGTCGAAGATCGCGAGAATCTGCGCCGCGAACTCGGTCTAGATAAACCATTAAGCGAACAATACGCCCGCTATTTAGGTCAGCTGACCCGCTTTGATTTTGGTCGATCCCTCGTCAGCCGCGAAGCGGTGAGCACTAAGATCATCGAGCATTTCCCGGCGACCGTGCAGCTCTCCCTCGTCGCACTTTTGATCGCCCTCGCCTGGGGATTGCCCTTGGGTGTTCAAGCGGCGGTCCATCCAAAATCTATCTGGGGATGGTTGGCCGAAACGATAGGATTGATCGGGATGAGCGTGCCCGCGGTTTTTTTGGGGCCATTGCTGGTCTACGTCTTTGCGATACGTTTGGATCTTCTGCCCGTGAGTGAGCGCGACGGATGGACTTCGGTGATTCTCCCGGCGTTAAGTTTGGCGCTACCGTTGGGCGCGGTGATCACGCGCATGACCCGCGCTTCCGTGCGCGAAGTTTTGAACGAAGACTACATTCGCACGGCCCGATCAAAAGGTCTGGGCCCGCGCGCGGTTCACTTTAAGCACGCCTTAAGAAATGCGCTGATTCCCATCGTCACCATTGTCAGTCTTCAGTTGGGTGCGCTTTTAACGGGGACGGTGATCACCGAAACTATTTTCGATTGGCCGGGGATAGGCACTTTGCTTTTTGGTGCGATCCAGCGCCGCGATTATCCCGTGGTGCAAGCTTGCATCCTGATGGTCGCCTGCATTTATGTCTTAGTGAACCTCATCGGTGATCTAATGTACGGAGTCGTCAATCCGCGCGTCCGCTTGGATTCCAATTGAAAAAGACTATGGTCGGATTGCTCTTAATTTTGGGCATGGCCATCATCGCCTTAACTGCCCCGCTGATCGCACCCGCGGATCCGCAAAGTATGTCCCTGCCCGACCGGCTACAGGCGCCGAGCCCGATTCACCCCCTGGGGCTCGACGAAAACGGTTCGGATGTTTTAAGTAAAGTGATCTACGGATCGCGCGTCAGTCTTGGGGTGGCCTTTAGCGTGGTTTCGATCAGCGTGCTGATCGGTCTTTTGATTGGATCCTGGGCCGGCTATTCCGGCGGATGGACCGATCACGTGATTATGCGCTTCGTGGATATGTTTTATGCCTTTCCCGGTTTTCTGATGGCGCTCGCTTTCGTCGCGATGCTTGGCCCCTCTCTTGGCAATTTGATTTTCGCGCTTTCGTTCACCTCGTGGACCAGCTTCGCTCGCCTAGTACGCGGAGAGGTTTTGCACTTGAAAGAGCGTGAACATGTCCAGGCCGCCCGTGCACTTGGGGCAGGACCTTTACGCATCACCGTAACGCATATTTGGCCAAATCTTTTAAGTTTGCTTATTGTTCAAGCCACTTTCGCCATGGCCGGGACAATTATCAGTGAGAGCGGTTTAAGTTTCCTTGGTCTTGGCGTTCCACCCACGCTTCCGACTTGGGGCAGTTTGTTAAGTTCTGGCCGCCGCGTTTTATCCGAAGCGCCACACTTAAGTTTTGCTCCGGGTTTAGCGATTATGTTGCTTGTTTTAGGATTCAATTTACTCGGCGATGGCTTGCGCCAGATCCTCGACCCTCGTCGAGGAGTCTAATTGATTTAACCCCACCGGAGTGATGCAATTAAGAAGTGATCGACAAAATCGGACAGCTTCTTATTATTGGAATCCGCGGCAAAACCCTAACTCAGGATGAAGCTGAGTTTATCGTCAAAAACAATATTGGCGGCGTGGTTCTTTTCGCCCGCAATATCGAATCGCCCGAACAAGTTCATCAACTCTGCACGCAGCTTCAAGCGGTCAGACACAAAACCCGTGATAAATTACCTTTATTTATCGGCGTCGATCAAGAGGGTGGCCGTGTCGCCCGACTGAAAGCCGGGTTCACCCAATGGCCGGCCATGGCCCACGTCGGTAAACTTGAGTCCACTTCGGTCGCCTTTAAGTTGGCG
>JBEIHA010000021.1:0-18127 GCA_040381635.1 Pseudobdellovibrionaceae bacterium | reverse complement strand
TAGCAAACGCTTCCAAGCAAGGCAAGATCTCGGCTTCCGAGAGCACTTACCCTCGCTTCTACGAACTGAAGCAGAACGAATTTTCAAAAGTGTTGAACGACACCCAGCACAGCTTGTTTTTGACCTCGATCGTGATCAACCAGGACTTCTGGAAGTCGCTGACGCCTGAGCAGCAGAAAGCTGTAAGTGAAGCTGCCGTTAGCGCGGCTCGCTTAGAGCGCAGTCAGTCGATTGCTGATGCCGAAGTGACCAAAGAGCAGTGCAAAAAAGACGGCATCCAAGTCGTAGCTTTGCCGAAGTCTGAGCAAGAAAAGTTTAAGGTTTTGATGCAGCCGATCTATAAGAAGTACGAAAACTACTTCTCGGCCAACTATGTTCGCGAGATTCAAAAAGACTAACTGCTTGGCATTTTAGTTTTGAATTAAGGGGCCCCTAAAGGGCCCTTTTTATTTTGTACGAGCTGGAATGCCGATTTTAAATTTACCAGACCAGCAATCTCGGACGGCGCCAAGCGGACGCCAAACTCCCGCTGTAAGGAAATGACAAACTCGGCGAAACGCAGCGAATCCCACCCGGGTAAGCTGTGCCACGGCTTTTCTTCTTCCGTAACGTTCAGACCGGTCGCGGCCGTCATCAAATCCCTTATTTTTTGCTCATTCTCTTTGGACATCGGGCGGGCTCCATGCTTCAGTTATTACTAATGTTTTTCGTGAATCTCAATTCCGCATTGTTACTGTTCACCGCGGCGGCATTTTTTCTATTCTGTGGGCCGCAGCTGCGTTGGCTCTACCTACTTTTTTTGAGCTGCGGATTACTGCTGGCGGCAAGCCCGCTCGCTTTTCTCCTAGTTCTGGGGCAGACGGCGGTCGCTTATGGCATGGGTCTTTGGCTGGATCGCAAGAAGCCTCATGCGGTCGGCCTTTGGCTTTGCCTCATACTCCAACTGTTACCACTTTTGTTTTACAAAGCTATCGGTATCAGTGATGGCGATCCGGCCACCGCCGCAAATTGGGTTGTACCCCTTGGCCTGTCCTATTACACATTCCAAATTTTATCTTACTTAATTGAAATTCATTGGGGAAGAGTTCCTGCCGAACGAAACTTCGCGCGTTTTGCGTCGTACATCTTATTTTTTGCCAATAAAGTGGCCGGACCGATCGAGCGACCGGGCCTGCTTGCCCAAATGGTATCGATTGAAACTCCCACGGGTCCGCAATTGTTCAAAAGTGCAATGTGGATTTGGCTGGGGCTTTTTCAAAAGTTCGTTCTGGCCGATAACCTAGCCGAGTACGTACTGCCGGTTTTGCAATTTCCTCAGAATTATGAGGGCTTGACCGCAACGATAGCGGTCCTCATTTCGAAATATCAGATCTTCTGTGATTTCTCGGGGATATCCCTGATCGCCTTAGGTGTGGGAGGTCTTTTTGGGTTAAAACTTACACCCAATTTCAATCGTCCCTTCGCGGCTGTGACGTTGCGCGAATTTTGGTCTCGATGGCATATTTCTCTGCAAAGTTGGATCCGTGATTATGTTTTCTATCCTCTACTGTCGACACGTTTCGCCCGCTTCGGGGTATTGCCTTTGATGATGGTGACGTTCGTGCTTTTCGGTCTGTGGCACGACTGGCGTTGGACCTTCGTGGTTTACGGTGTGATTCAAGCGGTCTTGGTTCGTTTCGAGCCGGGCCGCTTCGCCCAGCGCTTCGGATGGCCCATCGCCGTCTTCTTCAACTATTGCATATTGATCAGTTTGCCTAGTGTCTTATTCCGCGCAAGCAGCTTTACCGAGGCCTGGAATGTTTGGCGCAGCATGGGTTGGGATGCAAAGAACTGGTCTTATTTTTGGGATTTGGGAGTTCTCAAATTGCCGGTGATCGCCGGACTGGTGATCGTCCATGAAGTCATTCAATGGGGGGAATTCCGTTACAATCTCTTCGAGAGAATGTCCGCATGGGCCTGGCCATTGAAGATGCTGATCGCTTTGATATTGCTTGCCGTATTGATTTTATACTCTAAATTTGACCCCCAAAGTGTGTTTATTTACTCTCAATTCTAGAGGTGCTCGATGCTACGATATTTAGCTATTGTTTTATTTCTAGTTCCCAACCTAGGCTCGGCCGCTCCCGCAAAGATTCGCGTGGGATCGTCCCCCGTTCTAAGCTCCGCCGGCATCTACTTGGCCATAGACGAAGGCTATTTCAAAGAACAAGGATTGGACGTAGAGGTAACGGACGTCGCTAACTCAGGGGCACCCATGACTTTGCTTCTGTCAAAAAACGAATTGGATGTTGGCGCCGGGAATTTAAGCTCGGGGCTGTTCAATGCGGCTTTGCAGGGGCAGGAATTCAAGCTTGTCGCGGACAAGGGGCACGTTCAACAGGGGCGCGACTACATCGCCTTGATCGTGCGCCAAGATTTGATCGACTCGGGTCGATTCAAGTCTTTAAAGGACCTTAAAGGTATGAAGATGGGCCTCACAGCTCTTGACGGAGTTTCTCAGCAAATCGTGGCCGAAAGATTTCTTAGAAAAGGTGGCCTCAGCGACAAAGACGCCGAATTTGTGAAGCTTTCGTACGCCGAAATGAACACCACCCTAAAGACCAAAAGCCTGGACGCTACCATTCAACTTGAACCTTTCGTTGCACAAGCCGAAATCGGAAAGTTCGCTCAACGTATCGCGGGTTCAAACGATGTTCATCCGGGGCAACAGAGCGCCGCGATCTTTTATTCACCTGGTTTTGCCTCGAAGCGCCGCGAAGACGCGGTGAAGTTTATGATCGCCTATCTGAAAGGGGTAAGGCTTTACAATAAAAGCCTTACCGACCCCGAAGCGCGTAAGAAAGTTCGCGCTCACCTGGGAAAGCGAATGAAGATTACCGACGAGGCCATCTGGGATAAAATTGTCCCCATTGGCTTAAAGGACAATGGCGAGATGAATTTGAATTCTCTGGATGAAGATTTGAAGTGGTACAAAGCCAAAGGCTATCTCAAGGGTGATTTGGCCGCGGCTAAAGTTGTGGATCACAGTTTCGTTAAGGAAGCCGCGAAAAGGCTAGATGGCAAATAGTCCGGCCGTTGTCTTTAAGGACGTGACTCTTCGCTACGGCCAAACCACGGTGCTGGATAGGCTTAATCTTTCCGTTGAAACCGGGGAAGTGTTTGGCATTCTCGGCTGCGTTGGCGCAGGAAAAACACGCCTCTTGCGGTTGATGGCCGGACTAGAACAACCCGAAAGCGGCACCATTGATTTTAGCCCTGAAATACGTGGTCAGCCCGTCAGCTATATTTTTCAGCAAGATTTACTGGTGCCATGGCTGACGGTTGGCGAAAACTTACGACTTTGCAAACGCGTTAAACGCGAGAATGCCGGTCAAATTTCGGACTGGTTGATTTGTAAACAGCTTGGCTTAGATCTCATCGAAGGTAAAATGCCGTACCAACTCTCGGGCGGGATGCGAAAGAAAGTGAACTTTGCCCGTGGGTTTATAAACGAAGATCGCTTGATCTTAATGGACGAACCCTTCGGCGCGCTGGATCCGGCGCAAAAGCGCGATATCCAACAGGGCTTTCTTTTACTTACGCAAAAAGTAGAAATGACCGCTGTGCTGGTGACCCACGATATTCGCGAAGCCTTGTTGGTCTGTGATCGCATTGCATTTTTATCGGCCAAGACGAAAAGATTGAACGAAGGTGTGGTCAATCCTTTCCGTGGCCGTTTCGATGTCAATGAATTGTTCGGCGAACCTCAATACCGAGAGATCTTTCAAGCCGCCCTCGATTTTTACGACGACGAACGGCGGTTACCATGAATTCGCGTGCACGATTCTTCATTGGTTTTCTTTCCGTCGTGCTTTTCATCTTGGTGTGGGACTTTGCGAGCCGAATTGGTTGGATAGATGCTGATCTTTTTCCACCCATCACGCGCATTTTTCAGCGTGCGCTCGAACTCATTTTTGATGCTGAGTTTATTGCTCGCGATCTTTTCGGATCCATGCGGCGCTTGTTTTATGCGGGGGTTTTGGTTTTACCGGTCGCGCTTTTTCTGGGGATTTGGGCGGGCGCTAAGCCATGGGTGAACGCGACTTTAAGTCCCTTCGTTAATTTCACGCTTCCTTTTCCCAAGGTGGCGATATTCCCCTTGATGCTCGCGATTTTTGGCATTGGTGACCTAGGCAAAATTGTTTTGATCGGCATCGGGCTTTTCTACCCTTTGTTTATAAACGTACTTCACGGCACTCTCCGCTTAAGTTCCGGGGACTTTGTGGATCTTACGAACATCTATCAGGTGCGGGGCTGGGCACTTTGGTACCACGTCTATTGGCGTGGACTAACCGGGGATATTTTGGTCGGGCTAAAAGCCTCGTTGGGCTATGGGTTCACGCTCGTGATTGTCAGTGAATTGTCCGCAAGCAATAACGGTTTAGGAAACTTCATTTGGCGTTCTTGGGATGCTTTTCAAATTCTCGATATGTACGCCGCCGTTTTCTGGCTTTGTTTTTTGGGATGGATAGTGCAGAGCGCCCTCGACCGTGCCCTTGTCTATCATTTTCGTTTAAGTCCTCCTCGGACTTGATAATTAGGACCCCTTTTTGATAATTGTTACCGTTGACTGAGGTGAATCATGAGCAGCAAGACCGAGTTTAAATCTTTACTGAAGAAATTGAGTGAAGATCCCAAATTAAGAGAAGCGATTCAGTCGATCACCGAAAACGGCGATAAGAACTTTGCGGCCTTGTCCAAGGGTTTAGCGACCACGCTTTTGTTTGCAGGCCGCTTTGTCGGCAAGGGTCGGATGCGCACCTTCATCGGTTTTATCGATGCCGCGGTCTTTTTGATTTCTTTAAGTCTGATGATTAAGCAAAATGTTTTCGATAAACCCGAAGTCCGCGAATTTATAAAAAAAGTTTGGAAAGACATCGGGAAGACCGCGAATCAATTGGCTGCGGTAGCTCGCAATTACGTCGACAAAAGGTTGGCGAAGGCGCGCTCGCGCGCGGCGTAGTCATTGATCTAACGAAAATTCAGTGTGCAGCGCCCGGGCGGCGGTTTCTAGTCGATCGCGGTCGACAATGGCGCTAATCTTGATTTCGGAAGTGGTCACCAAGTGAATTTGAATTTCGTGCTCGGCCAAAACCGAAAAGAAGCGCGCGGCAACACCCGGATGATTGCGCATACCCACGCCCACCGTCGAAATCTTTGCGACATTATCCAGGACTTCCATCCTCACCGAAGTCGGCAAGAAGGACTTCATTACGCTAAGCGCGAGTGGTTCATCTTCGCTGGTGACCGAAAAAGCCAGACGGTGGCCGTCAGCACTTTCGCTTTGCGAGATAATGTCGATCGAAACACCCTTGTCCGAAAGGGCAGAAAACAATTTTGCCATAAACTCGGTCCGGGGGGGGATAGGTTGCAGCTTAATCACGACGGTTGCACTGTCATGGGTCACGGCATTGACGACGGGATTTTCCATTATTTCTCCTTCGGGGACGATCCAGGTGCCTTCGCGTTCTTGAAAGGTGTGGCGCACGTGGATACGCACATTGTGTTTGGCACCAATCTCGACCGAGCGGACGTGTAAGACTTTGCTTCCGAGCGAAGCCATCTCCATCATTTCTTCGAACGAAAGTTTTGCGATCTCGCGAGCCTTGGGCACCAGTCGGGGATCTGCACTAAAAACCGCCGGTACGTCGGTGTAAATCTCGCAGGCCGGTAAGCGCAAAGCCGCCGCGATAGCAACGGCCGTGGTGTCGGATCCACCGCGACCCAAGGTCGTGATGTTGCGGTCTTCATCGATGCCCTGAAAACCCGCAATCACCGGTACAATGTTTTGCGACAAAAGATTTTCTAGCGCTCGGGTGTCTACATTCTTAATCCGCGCTTTAGAGTAAACACTATCGGTCTCAATCCCTAGTTGGTAAGCCAGCAGAGGCTTTGCGGGCACGCCGAGCTTTTCCAAAGCAATCACCACCAAAGCAATGGCCACTTGTTCCCCGCTGGCCACGAGCATGTCGTAAGCAGGGCCTCGATACATGGGATTTATTTGATTGCCCAGACCCACCAGGCGATTAGTTTCCCCTGACATGGCCGAGGCCACGACTAGGGGTAAGCGGCCCGAAGCTCTTTCACGTGCGATCAACGAGGCCACGTGTTCAATCCGCTCGACGGAGCCGACGCTGGTGCCACCGAATTTTTTAACTATGGCTTTTTGTTGAAGGTCCACGGCGTCATTTTTGGCCCGTGTGAACCCTAACGGTCAAAGGATTTCTTGAAGGAAGTCTTTCATCGCTTCCCAAGAGCGCTTGTCGGCCTGGGCTAATAAATCGCATTTACAGGCCCCCCTGAGGACCTGTAGATTGCAAGTAATGGAATGGGACCGCAAACGCATCTTCAAATTTGTTCTGGCCGCCTCTTTTATCACGGCCTTTTCGGTTTTGTTTTTACCGTTCTCCAGCGAGATTTTGCTAGCCATGGTGGTGGCTTTTGCGATGGAACCAACCCTCGGGCGTTGGCTTCAGCCCCGTTACGTTCGCTGGCGCCTTTCGGTCGCGCTTATCCTGATTGCCATGTTCGCCATTGTGGCTTTACCCGTGACTGTCGTTGCGTACAAAACCTACGCGGCGATTGTCGAAACGTCGAAATCCGGAATTCAAAATTCGGAATTTTACGGGAAGGCTATCAATCTGAAGAATGTATTGGTGAAAGCTTCCACCAAGGTGACCGACTCGCTCGGGATTGAATCGGAGTTTGAGTTTTTGAATGCTACCGAGGACAGCCTGAGTCGGGTCGGCAATTGGGCCATGGGTTTTCTGAGCGGACTTGTGTCTTCCGTTCCTCTTATTCTGCTTTCAGTTTTTATATTCTGCACGGCTCTCTATTTCTTTTTGGCCGAGGCCGGGGTCATTTATAAAATATTTCTCAGGCAAGGTTTGCTGACGGCGACCGAAACTTTGCGTTTAATTCGACTATTGCAAAGCGCGTGTTACACCACGATGATTTCGTCGGTGATTATCGCGATCACCCAAGCCGTGATTGTTAGCGTCGGGGCCTTGATTTGTGACGCCGGTGATTTCACGATCGTGTTTGTTGTTACGTTCTTTTGCGCCTTCATTCCGGTCATTGGTGCTGGTCCCGTGGCCCTTGCGCTGGCGGGTTACAAGGTTTTGATGGGAGACTACGGTCAGGCCATCGGACTTGGCGTTGTTTCTTTGATCGCCGGCACCAGTGACAATTTGATGCGGCCCTTTTTGGTAAGCAACGCCGAAGAGGACTTGCATCCCGTCGTGAGCTTGCTTGCCATCTTGGGCGCGCTGCTGGTGTTCGGAATGCCCGGCTTGTTCTTAGGTCCCGTGATTGCCAGTGTGGCGGTAAAAATCATTCCGACACTTTACGAACCGTCTATTGTAAGCGCGACGGATCTCGAACAAAAAGAGACTTAAGCCGCTCTTTTGATACGGCATATTCGGTTCGGCAGAAGTCGCAAGTCATCTTGAGGATAGGTTCCGAGCCCAAAGCCTCCATGGCATCGTCTTCGCCAGTCAGGATCAAAGCGCGTTCAATCCGCTCTTGGCTGCAAGTGCAGAATTTTTCCAACATTTTGCTTTCGAGCAACTGAAACGGACGCTCCCCCAAAAGGGATTTCCCACGCTCCAAAAATTGTGTGGGATTATGGGCGACAGAGGCGAGTTCGCGCATGTCGACGATCGTAAGCCCCTCGATGGCCCTTATTTCGGCGGCGGCGGCCCCCCCCAAGGCTTGCACTAGGGCTCCGCGCGCCTGCACCAAACGATCCCCGTCAAATTCGACATACATGCCGACCTTGGACACCAGTTGCTCGCTGTCGCGGTAGTAGTCGTTGATGGCTTCGTCCATATATCCAGTGGCTATGGCGACCATGCCCTTGTAAGGCTGTTTGCCTTCAAAATTTTTAGTGTACAAGATCGACAGGACCCCGGATCCCCAAGGTCCATTGTGACCTTCGACTCCGAAGGTCTGCAGATCGGGATCCGTCTGTTCGATGAAGAATCCACGAACCCGGCCTTCCGGCGAGGCATCGACAATGGCTTGCTTAAAAGGGCCCGAACCTTGCGCGTTCATATTCACGCTTTCATTGGACTTATGAAGTGAGGCAATCAGCAGCGAACCAACGATGGCTTCGGCATAGCCGCCTTGAGCCAATCCGAGTAGACCTTGCTGAATGATCAGTTGGCGAAGGAGATCGCCGGCGTCCACGGACACCATGCGGATGTGGCCCGGGTCGGCCAGCCATTTATTCCATTGGGACATCCGTTGAGTGCCATCTTTCACGGCGCTAGTAAGACTTCACAAAGGTGCAAAGTCAATTGCGCATTAATGAACCTTCTGGGTGATGAGGAATTTTTCGCACGGGCCGGCAACGGACAAATTTTCCGTGAATGCGATCTTGCCTCGCCAAGTGAGAGAGCGGACCTTGAAGTCGAAACTTCGAACGGAACTGTCTAACTCCAAAAGTAAGACGTTGTGGGTGCTCACTCCCGAACTGTGACGCGGATTCGGTCTGAACCATTGAAGCACCCGGTGATACCCTGGAACGATCGTGCTGTGGGCCGAGCTCGAAGTGACTTCCACCGAGGGGTAGCCAAAAATTTCCGGTTCAATATGCTGAATCTGCGAGAAGTGAATATCGCCACTGGCGAAAACGAAACTGGCATTTTTGGCTTCACCGATCGCGCGTAGACGGCGGTTGAAGTCGGTGTAGTGGGCGGGCCAATTGTGTTCCAGTGAATCCTTGCGCAAATATCCGCCAAAAAACTGCGAGCCATTCAAGATAAAGTTCGCACCGGGCTGAATGCTCTCGGCCAACCATGTTTCTTGCTCTTGTCCGAAGAGCGGGGATTTGGGATCGAGTTCTCGGTAACTGCGACCATCCAGCATCACAAAGTTTTTGCCGAAGGCTTCAAACTGTTTGGCCATTCCGGGGCCCTTGCGAAGTTTCCCTTCGATAGGTTCATTGGCGAAAAATACTTGGTAGATCTCGCGGATTTTCGCCATCATCTGGTAGGATTTGGCGTCGACGTTGTCGCCGCCTGAATCATGGTCATCCCATACGCTGACGATCGGCACCAGATCCTTCCAAAAGTAAACGGCTAGCCGATTTCGGTTAAGTACGAAATCCTCCCAGACCTCACGAGTCGATTTCGGGAGCTTCGGAAAGAGCAAGCGGCTGCGATCCAAATAAACCGCGTCACCTAAGAAGAGCATCAGATCGGGTCGATTTTTGGGAAGGGCCAAGTTACCCCACATAAAGGGGTTGTGAAATTGGCGCAACATACAACTGACCAGCGCGATCCTTCCCTCATCTTTTTGAGTATCGAAGGTTTTGAAATTGCGTTGGTCGACGACGTGGGTGTCTTCGTTAACCGTACGCAAGACATAGCGTTGGCTAGGATCCAAGTTTTCAAATTTCAATCGATAAACAACCCAAGGGCTCTCGGGTTGTTGAACACGCTCCATTTTCGTTGGGTCAATGGGTAGGCGCTGGTGATGACTGATGACTTCAAAACGCAAATCGTCGGAATTGGGCGCCACCACGGTAAAGTGAGTCACTGAATCCGAAGTCGTTCCCTGCAAAATGGAGTACTTTTGCTGAGCCCAAGACGGCCAATGAATGAAAGTCAAAATGGCGATGATCCCTAAGGACGCGCGCATGAGCCCCTTTTTATGTGTTCTTTGGTTGTGTCACGGCGGTCGCAAATTAGGCACCCATGTTGAAATCTTTTTAGCTTAGAAGTTCGTCTTGGTAAAAGCCTCCTCGCCCTCAGACGTTTGGCCCTGATTTCGTCTCAATTCGAGACGAAAAAGTTGGATCGGGCACGTTTCTTAGCTAAGCTACAAGGTATGCGTCGATTTGTATGGGGCCTCGTGGCCCTTCTCCTTTTGGGTTCAGAAATGCCCGTGGCCTCGGCCCGGGAACTGGATTGGCCCGTTGACCAGGTCTTGGAGACCGAAGCCGCCGACGTCGAAGTCTGCCAAGACTTTATATGCAATAAATTGCGCGAAGAAATTTTGGTTGAGGCTTCGAAATGCCGTCCGCTCGCCAACTTCAAACGTCGCCGCATGCGAGTGCGCCGGGCGAAGGCCGCTAACTCCTGCAAGATCTTTCAAGACAAGAATTTTGAATTGAGCAAAGGCAAGTGCGCCGCCGCGATCAAAGAGGCCTGCGTGCGCAGCGGGATCGACGGCAAATATCTGGTTGCCGACGCCTACAATTTACATAAGCAAGGGATGATGGAGAAAGCCGGCTTCGTAAACTTGATTTGGAAATATACGGAATACAATGCTCCCCTTGGCGCCGTATTGATTTACGTCGGTGGAGCCAGTCATCGCTACGGTCACGTGGAAATCCGAGTGAATCCAAGACTCTATTGCAGCGATCACTGCAATGATAACCCCGTTAGTGGGGTCAGTGACCTGCTAAAGAAGAAGTATCGTTTGGTGGGTGTTTACTTGCCATTTACCTCCTCAATTCAAATCAGCGCGAAATCAAGTCCTCCGGCTGACGTGAACTAGGGTAATTTTTCCCGCCCAAAATTTCAGGCTTGCCGATTTAATCTCTACAAAATTTGATTATCTAAAGCTTCGGGAGTATATCGGCGGGAATTGCGTTGTCCACCCCCCACGAAAGGTTCTAGAAAATGAAAATGCTCGCACTCTCCGCCCTGATCGCGATCAGCTCGATAGCTGTCGCTCACGAATTAGATAATGTTCAACCCGTAAGCCAACAGCAGATCGAAAAGGCCAAAGAAATCCCCGGCACGATCGTCATTCGCCGCGCCAAAAACAATCCGCAAGAAGTTGCCGTTGTTCACTTGAAAGACAAAGTGAAGCCGGGAACAAAACTGACCAGCTTGCAATTCGAAAAAATGGCGCTGAATGCTGAAAAGACCGGAATCGCTTACGATTCTAAAAATGAATTGGACGCTCGTTCGTCGACTTCGTCGTGGAGCTTCGGGATCTATTACAACCCCGGTTACAACTACTACCGTCCGTCGTACTATTCCAATAGCTATCGTTATGGCGCGGGCTACGGCAGCGGTTACGGTTACTCGAACAACTACTACGGTCGCTCAGCCTACTACAGCTACTACCAACCCTCGTACAACTACTCGGGTTACCGCTATAACTACCAGGCCTACTACTCATACTCGGACCGTTACTACAATTACGACTACTGCAGCTGGTACTACTAGTTAGACAATCGTTTCAAAAATTCACGTCGCGAGGGTTGAGCTGTTCAAAACCCACACGGCGAGCTAATAATGCGCCATGGCAAAGTCATGGCGCATTCTTTTATCCGTAGGGTTATTGGTCTCTCATCTGTCCTCTTGGGGTCAGGACGCCAGCTTCGTGGTTCCTGAAATCAAGAACGCAAAGAACTTGGCCACGCAGCTCAAGGTGGCGGTCTTCAAGGGCAAAAAGTTTCAACGCAAAATCAAAGTGGCCATCCTAGATAATGGTTGGACCGGGCACGAGGCCGCGATCGGTAAATCCCTGCCGGCGGGGACGGTCTATCACAATGGCAAAGCCAGCGATGCGGACTTGGGCCAGGCCGTGAATTTCCACGGCGTCATTATGGCGAAGACCGTAGCTGCGATCCTACGCGAAAGTCAGGCCGAAACCGACGTCGAAATGCATTTGATCAATTCGTTTGGTTACACAAAGTTCGCGGACGCCGTCGACCGATTGATCAATGATAAATTCGACCTCGTGTTGTACTCGCAGGTTTGGGAATTCGGCGGGAACGGCGACGGCAAGGGATTTATCAATGCCCAAGTCGACCGCGCGGTGAAGGCCGGCGTGGTTTGGGTCAATGCAGCTGGAAATTTCGGCAAGCTCACGCGACTAGCGAAGGTAGACGGAAAAGTTGAGGGCGAAACTGAATGGGTGGTTTTCAAAGACACTAAAGGCAAGGCCGCGTCGTCGGCTAAGTTCAAATGTGCGACAGTCGCCAAAGAACAATGCACGGTTAAGCTCGTTTTGGCGTGGAATGATTTTAAGGACGACCCCGAAACCGGCACCGATAAGGATCTTGATTTAATCATTTTAGATAAGAGCGGCAATCAAGTCGGCATTAGTGAACGCAATCAGCGTTTAAAGTCAGATGCTGCGGATAAAACAGTATCGATTATTCCGCGTGAATTGATCGAAGTGAAGCTGGCGTCGGGCACCTACGATATCCGCGTGAAAATCAAATCCAAGAACTTTTCGGCGACGCAAGATCAGCTGCGCTTAAACCTTTCCGGGTCGGGCGTCACTCTTGAGCAACCGTCGTTGGATGAAACGCTTTTGGCACCCGCTGATAATCCCGGCGTTATCGTGGTGGGCGCGAGTGATGATCCGCAAAGCAGTTCTTCGAAAAAACTGAATAAGCCTGATGTTAAACTAAAATCTTTGATTGAGCTCGATAACGGATCCAAACCTTTTGCCTCGTCCAACGCGGCCGCCTTAGCGGCGGGAGTGGCGATCTTGCACATGGGCACCGGTCAAGCGTCAACGGTGGCCGAGGTGATTGAAAAGTTAAAACCGCTCACGCAGAAGTCCTTGGTTCCCTCCGCCGAGCGTAGCCCTTCCGCACCACCAGTGAGCGAAGCGCGGCGAGCAGCCCCCAGTGCAGCGCCCGCAAGGGTCTCGCAGCCACGAACAGACCAGCGGCGCGACGCTAATCTGGCGCAGCAAGCCTACTCCCCCTATCAGCCAAGATTCCGGCCCGAGAGAAGCAGGATTGAGGGCTCCGAGGAAGACTTGCGCTGCATTGAATCTTTCCCCGGCGTTCGCCTCTTTCCGCAGGCGCAACGCTTGATCGAAATGGGCGGTGCCCTTCGTAGCAACCAAGGCCGATGGATCATCCGTTTAGGGCCAGAACTGATTCGTGAACTGCGCCTCGAGGGCTTACTTCAGGGGCGCCGTATCGTGATTTCCCCGTCGGGCTTTCGCGATTTGATGGAGGTCGATCCAATCATTGGTCCGGCCAGTATCGAATTGCGGCCTACGCGTTATCCCGTCTGCAATTAGCTTGATCGCTTGAAAATGACCTTGGCCTCCGTCATTATCTTCGGTCTGGAGGTAACGTCTCATGCGTTTGAAAATTCTCGTTCTCTCTGTCGTGGCCGTCATCGCGGCCGGTTGTGAAACTGCGGGTAAAAACACCGCCTACGGAGCTGGCATTGGTGCGGCCGCTGGCGCGGCTGCGGGGGCCATCATTGGGCACCAAAGTGGTGACCGCGGTAAAGGCGCAGCCATTGGGGCAGCCATCGGCGCCGCTGCGGGGAGTGGCGTAGGTTACCGCATGGACCGTCAGGCCAAAGAACTTGAAAAGGTCGCGGAAACCAAGCGCACCGAAAACGGCATTATTTCTAAATTGAAAAGCGACATTCTGTTCGACACGGGCCAATACGTTTTAAAGCAGGGCGCTATCGCCAATCTGGCTGAAATGTCGGCCATCCTTAAGAAGTATCCCGAGAACGTTTTGACTATACGTGGGTATACCGACAGCACCGGCAGCGTGCAGGGCAACCAGCTTCTTTCTGAAAGAAGAGCGGGCGCGGTACGCGACGAAATCGTGAAGGGCGGAGTGCCGGCCACTACGGTCAATATCGTCGGTATGGGTCGCGAAAATCCCGCGGGAGACAACAAGACGGCCGAGGGGCGGTCCGCCAACCGTCGCGTAGAGGTCGAGATCACCGTCGACGAAAGCAAAGTTCCGAAGAAAAAATAAGGCAATAGACAAAAACTATTCTTTTATGCTGTCAATCAATTGGCTTTATTGAAAGGGTTCGACTAACTTAAGCTCGAATCTGCGAAAGGATCCACATGAATCCGAAGATCAATATTGGAATTCCCGAAGAAGCGCGTGTTGAAATAGCTAAAGGCCTCTCCAAACTCTTGGCCGATACGTTTACCCTTTATCTGCGTACTCATTACTTTCATTGGAATGTGTCGGGGCCGATGTTCAATACTCTGCACACAATGTTTGAAACTCAGTACAACGAAATTTGGACTTCGACCGACGAAATCGCTGAGCGCATTCGTGCGTTAGACGAAATCGCGCCCGGGACATTTCAGCAATTTAAAAAACTTTCGGTGCTGACCGAAGTTGAAGAAGCGCCCTCGGCAAATCGAATGATTGCCGAATTGCTGGAAGGCCACGAAACGGTGGCCCGCACGGCTCGATCGGTTTTCCCGGCGGCCGAAAAGGGCGCCGACGAAGCGACTTTGGATTTGCTCACTCAGCGCATTCAATACCATGAGAAAACCGCGTGGATGCTGCGCTCACTGTTACGGGAATAGTCGAAGAGTTTGAAGCCCTTGTTGAAAGCGGGGACTTTGAAGGGGCTGAAGAATTGTTGGCGCAGTCCATTGGGCTAGCGCCGCAGTTCGAAGCTTTTTTTCATTATCAGTATGGCCGTCTTTATTCGCGTTGGAATAAACTGACTTCGGCTCAAAATCATTTGTTGAAAGCGGTCGAACTCGCCAAATTGCGGGGCGATGAACTGTTCACTATCCAAGCCGTCAGTGAACTTAAATCTGTTAAGGATCGACAAGCCTCGCAGAAACCCTAAGTCGATCCGCGACGGCATTTTTAGTTCTTCCACTTCTCTTTGAGGTTGCGGTCGAGCAGGTCTAAAAAGTCCTCGGTGTTCAAGTACTGACCCTCTTTGACGTCGTTCCCGAAGGCAAGCATGGCCAAGTCTTTGGTCATTTTACCGCTTTCAACGGTTTCCACGCAGACTTGCTCAAGGGTGTCGGCAAAATGGATCAGATCCTGATTGCCGTCGAGCTTACCCCGGAACGCTAAACCGCGGGTCCAAGCGAAAATCGAAGCGATCGGATTGGTCGAAGTTTTTTTGCCTTGCTGGTGCTGGCGATAGTGGCGAGTGACCGTGCCGTGCGCGGCTTCAGATTCCATCGTCTTTCCGTCGGGAGTGATCAAAACGGACGTCATCATTCCCAGCGAGCCGAAACCTTGGGCCACGGTGTCGGATTGAACATCGCCGTCATAGTTCTTACAGGCCCAAACGAAAGCGCCGTTCCACTTCAAGGCCGAGGCCACCATGTCATCGATCAGGCGATGTTCATAAACGATTTTCGCATCCGTGAATTTCCCCTTAAATTCTTTGTCGTAAATCTCTTGGAAAATATCTTTGAAGCGGCCGTCGTATTTCTTCAAAATCGTGTTCTTAGTCGAAAGATACAGCGGCCATTTTTTGCTTAAGGCCATGTTGAAGCATGAATACGCGAAGCCGCGGATCGATTCGTCCGTGTTGTACATAGCCATGGCGACACCGTCGCCTTTGAAATTGTAGACTTCGAAGGACTGTTCTTTGCCACCGTCTTCCGGTGCGAAAGTGATGGTGAGCTTCCCTTTGCCTTTGGTCACGAAATCGGTGGCGCGGTATTGATCGCCGAAGGCATGACGACCAATGCAGATCGGCTGCGTCCAAGTGGTCACCAAGCGCGGAATGTTTTTACAAATAATCGGTTCGCGAAAAACGGTGCCGTCCAAAATATTACGGATGGTTCCGTTGGGGGATTTCCACATGGACTTCAGTTTGAATTCGGTGACGCGCTCTTCGTCGGGGGTGATGGTCGCGCATTTCACGCCTACGCCGTATTTCTTAATGGCTTCGGCAGCTTCGATTGTGACTTTATCTTCAGTTTTATCGCGATATTCAACACCGAGATCAAAGTACTTCAAATCGATTTCAAGGTACGGGAGGATCAGTTTCTTTTTAATAAAGTCCCATATAATCCGGGTCATTTCGTCGCCGTCGAGCTCAACGACCGGATTTTTCACCACAATCTTTTTCATACCTGTCTCCTCAATTGAATGAGGAGATTGTGGATTTTCAAGTGGGAAGCGTCAATTACTTCCTAAGGGCGTCGCGGATTTCGCGCAGCAACTGAATGTCTTCGGGCGGCGGGGGCGGGGCGCTCGACTCCGCGGGTTTGCGGTTTTGCACACTGTTCATCACTTTGATCAACAAGAAGACCGCCCAAGCGACTATGATGAAATTGACTGTATGTTGAACAAACAGGCCGTAACCGATGGCGGTTTCCGGAAGCCCATCAGCCGCGGGCTTCAACACGAATCGCAATTGCGAAAAATCCATCCCACCCAAAAGCATGCCCAGGGGCGGCATCAAAATGTTATCGACCAGAGAGCTAACGATTTTGCCGAAAGCCGCACCGATGATCACGCCCACGGCCAGATCGACTACATTGCCCTTCATCGCGAAGGTTTTGAATTCTTGGAAGATCGACATGGACGCTTACTCCTTAAAGAAGATTGTAACTGATACCTATAACAATCATGTGTGTCTGTTGTGCCCGTTCGGTCAATTGAGGCTGCAATTTGACTTTGTAATCGTAGCCGAAGGAAGCCCACGAAGTGATGTTGGAGGTGAGCTTCACAAATCCATCCACGTTGGTCAAATTGAGCGCATCGCGATCATCACTCGACGCCTTGTTGTTCACGAACGGAGTCAATGCTTCCAGTCCCACTTCGTAAGACGACTTTTCGTCGACCTTGCCTTTGACCGACACCGCGGCCTCAAGACCGAACTGATTCACGTCGGCGAGTTCAGTAATTTGGATTTGGCCGGCGGTGTTCTTGCCCTTGGCGGCATACTGTCCGCTCGCATTGATTTGCAAAGCCGCCGCCCCTAAGCGCGCTTCGACTTTCAAATTTTCTTCATTCACCGCTTTCCAGAAAAAGCCCAACGACTCTTTCGTGTTCAGTGGTTTAAACCCATCTGTTAAACGGAAGGAGGTTTGGGGCGCCGTTACGGTCGTCACTCGGTCGGCGCTTGTTACAGCGTAGGCGGTAGCTGTGGCTTGAGTGTCTTCACCTTTAAAAATCGGGGCGGCTGCTTCGGCCCGGACGTAGGGTCCCCAAGTTTTTTTCTCGTTAAAAAAGCGAAGATAGGCGGTGTTGAGCTTTAGTTCGTCGTTGGATTTTACGAAGCGCGAGATGCTGGGAGTTTTGGTGGTGGCCGTGACCAAAGTGCCTTCGGTGCGCCACTCGTCGTTTTCGCCCATGCGCTTGAATTCACTTTTAAGATTCAAGCCATACGTTTCGCTCGTGCCGTCGGTTTGGCCGACGACATCTTGGCTGGAAGACAGCGATAAGTTGGTGCTCAGTTTCGCGGTCTTATGCCAGCCCAGGGAACTTTGATCGGCCGGAGCTTGGGCGAACGAAGGACAAGCGAATGCGGATATAAAAAGAAGGGTTAAATATTTTTTCATGTGGTTGGGAATAAGGTCTTGTTGTTGGACTAGTCAAGCCTATAGAACCTAAAGATGTCCGTTGTGATCAAATTTCAAAATCTATCGAGAACCTACAAAACCTATCGTCGTGGTGAAGGGTCATGGAATGCCGTGAAGGGCTTCTTCCAGCGTCAGTCTGAAATAAAAATGGCGCTCCATCCGACAAGCCTAACAATAGAAAGTGGGCAAATTATCGGTCTGGTTGGCGCCAATGGCGCAGGGAAGACGACTTTGTTAAAAATTCTTTCAGGTTTGATTTACCCAAGCACAGGCGAAGTTTCGGTGTTGGGGTACAAACCCTTCGAACGCAAGTGTGATTTCTTGCGACAGATCGCGATTCTGCTGGGGCAGAAAGCGCAATTGTGGTGGGACCTACCAGCCGCTGAAAGCTTCAACCTTTTGACCAATATCTACGATTTGGACTACACCCAGACGCGCAAAAACTGGCTGAGTCTGGCCGAGCGCTTGGGTTGTGTCGACCAACTGTACGTGCAGCTGCGGCGCCTATCCTTGGGTGAACGCATGAAGATGGAAATCATCGGCAGCCTTTTACATAAGCCGAAGGTTTTGTTTTTAGATGAACCCACCATCGGCCTAGACGTTCTCGCTCAAAGTACGATTCGTAAATTCTTAAGCGAATACGTTAAAGAAAATCAACCCACGATCATTTTAACTAGCCACTACATGGATGACATTTCGCTTTTAGCTGATCGACTTTTGCTGATTAGCCGTGGGTCGATCGTTTATGACGGAACGGTCGGAAACTTTGTTGGGCACGCGGGAAAGAACCTGAATTTGGACTTGAAGAGCGAGGACACCGATTTTG
>JBEIHA010000020.1:0-18307 GCA_040381635.1 Pseudobdellovibrionaceae bacterium | reverse complement strand
GTTCCGAAGCGGAAGCGCTAACTCGGCTGGTCAGGACCACCAAGGGGCCCGGCCAATCCACGGTGGATTCGGTGTCACGCAAGGTCTCGTAATTCACTTGGTCCAATTCCGAAGTTACGCGCTGACTCTGTTTCACCACATTCCCGGTACCAAAGAAGAGTCCCGAAATATCCACCGCGTCTCTTAGGGAGCCACCACCGTTATTCGACAAGTCCAAGACGATCGCGTCCGTCTTGTTTTTTATGGCCTCGGCCAAAAGTTTTTTCATATCGGTCGCGGCCGAGGGACCATTCTTGCGATTGTCGGCGTAGAAAGACGGTAAATTCAATAGGCCGATTTTCAATTTCTGACCGTTCAATTCGCGATCGATGTAAGTCATCGTGGCCGCTTCATCTTCGAGCTTAATTTTATCGCGGTTCAAGCTCAGCTCAAAGCGCGTGGGCTCTTTCGCCGTCTTCCGCAAGATCTTCAAGCGCACTTCTGTGCCCTTGGGACCGCGGATCAATTTGACGACATCGCGCAGTTCCATTTCGATCACGTTTTGGAAGGCGTCGTCTTTGCCCTGGGCCACGGCGATAATGCGATCTTTCGGCTTTAACTTGCCCGAAGCATCGGCCGCCCCACCTGGGATAAGCTGTTCAATAACCGTGAATCCGTCCTGCGAGCTGAGCGTCGCGCCGATCCCCTCTAAACTCAAACGCATCTGAATTTCGAAATCCTCAAGAGCGTCGGCCGAAAGATAGCTTGAGTGCGGATCCAGCGCTCGAGCGAAAGAATCTAAGTAAGAAGCCAAAAGATCTTCTTTCTTAAATTCTTGGACTTTCTTTAAAGCGCGCTCGTAATTGCGGATGATCTGCTGTTTGGCTTCATCTAGTTTCAAGTCAGTGGCCAGGTAGCTAGCCACTTGGTACTGCATGTAAACTTCGTGAAATTTGTCCGCTTCTTTGGTGGCCTTAGGGCGAGTGCGGTCGGCCGGATCGCGATGTATTTTTGTCGTGGGCTCGTATTTGAATTTAGCGCCCAAATACTTCTTCGCGTAATTCACGCGCTCTTCCACTCGCTTCACAAACAGCGCGTTCGACTTTTCTAGGGCCGAGCAATCCTTGTTGCGGGTTTTATCAAAAATCCCAGACATCATTTTTTCGATTTCTTTAACGTCTTTTTCCAGCAAATAAAGTTTAGAACCATCGATGCGCTTTACAAACTGCTCGACCGTGCGAGTCTCCAAATTTTTGGTCAACTTACCAAAGTTTACGTGTTTCTCCAGATACTTGATCTGTACCGGGTAGAGATGCACGCAACTCAGCTCGAGTGACTGAGCTCGTTGGAACTGTGCTTGGACGGAGAGCGAAAGAAGAAGGGTCAAGGGCAGGATCAGACGGAGATGGCGCATATATATCCTTGAGATGAGTTGCTAATACCAGTCGGTTGTTCCGTTTTACTTTTCGGCAGTTTCACTATCAAACTGACAACATTGATGATTTTCTCATTTTTAAACGCGTTTTGCCAGTGGGCCGCGACCACGTGTGCGGGGTCCAGCGTTATTCGTCGAATAACGTTAGTTGCGCTTCACTCTCTAAAACCTGCCCTTCGACGTGGTCGCTTAGGATCTCGAGCTTAAGCATCTGTTCACCATGGGTCGAAATGATAAAGAAAGACATCTCAGGAAACTCTTTTTTGAGCACCTTCATCTCAGCCGTTATCCACTCAATGTTGCGAGGATCGTCGTCAGACATGCCAAAGCGATGGTGCGGACTGTTTCCGTAGACCTTAAGTGCGTATTCCACCGAAGCCCTTAGCGCTTTCTGCTTGAGGTGGGGTATCGAATCGCTCCCCTCCATTTTTAAACTTTTCTTGATCTCAGGATGACTGACCGGATAAATGGCCAGGTAATTGGGCTCGTGGGGTAAGTGCCCCTCTTTGACCCACAAGCGGATACCGTCCTTGATGGTGTTCGGATGATGTCCGCGAGCCGTAATCAGCGCCATCGGGCGCGCATTGAACACCGCATGGTAGAAACAGTTCCAAGACGGCCCCTTCCAGTTGATGTCCGGTACCCCAAGTGCTGCGGCCAGATCCTTCACAAAGATCTGTTTCTTTCCCATCAGCCTTTGCAGAAATGAGAGATCCTGATCGCGGAAATGCCGGAAAGACCCCACTTCGGGATCGTGATCAAAAACGTAGTCGGCATAGATGCCGGCTTTACCGATGGTATGCCCCATTTGCGCGAGCTGCTTGCTCGATATCTCGAGCTCAGATTTGGTCTCTTTGTGAAACAAGAACATCGGAGTCGTCAGGAAGGCCACATTATCGTCGAAATCAAAAAAATAAAAACTACGCCCACCCCGATGAAGATTTCGGTCGGGCTCGCGCTGCCTTTCTAAGGGCAGCTCGAGCTGTGAAGATCTCTTTTTTTTCAGCTGGGAAAGAAGCTTTCGGACCATAACGGCTAGCGACCCCTTAAGCGGTCGTCGCCTTAGCGGGTTTCGCCGCTTTCTTTAAGACCGTGCGTACAGGTTTAGGTGGCGTCGTGACCGTGGCGGCTTCTTTCGGAGTACCTTTCGCGGCTTTGGTCTTCGCGGCCACTTTGGTTCCAGCAGCTTTCTTAGCTTTCGGTTGTTTCGCGCTGACCGCTTTCATAGCCTTCGGTCGCGCCGCTTTTTTGCCGCCGCCTTTTTTACCTGAAGCCAGCTTATCTTGAATCAACGGCAAAACTTTTTCTAAAGTAACGTCTTCGACCTTCATATCCTCGGGCAACGAAATATTCTTTCCGCCGACCTTGATGTAAGGGCCATACTTACCGGTGTGAACCTGAACCTGTTCTTGCGTACCCTCGTAAATCCCGAGTTCCTTCAACGGCGCCGAACGTCCACGCATACGCTTCGGCTGCGCGAACAATTCCAAAGCGCGCGCCAAATCTACGGCAAAGATGTTTTCCGTGCGCGGGATCGAACGGTAGTCGCCTTCGTGAACCACGTAAGGACCAAACCGCCCAAGACCCTTTTTGATGTCTTTGCCCGAATCAGCATGCTGACCTAAAGTCTTCGGCAATTCCAAAAGCAAAAGAGCTTGGTCTAATGGCAAGTTTTCGGGTACTAAATTGGCCGGAATCGCCATTCTCTTCAGTTGATCCGAATCATTATCACCCAACTGAACATACGGCCCATAACGTCCGGTCAAAACGTAAACGGGCATGCCCGTCTTGGGATCCTTTCCCAACGCATCGGTGCCGTTGATCTTTTGATCGATCAGCTTGTTGGCCACGTCACTGGTCATATCGCCGGGGACCTGGGCCTCGGGCAACGAAGCACACACGTCTTTGCCGTCTCCGTCTTTACGGCAAACGTAAGCCCCATATTTACCAATTCGGAAATTCAATTCGCCAAGGCCTTCGAGCTGAATAGAACGTGAAGTTTCAGCATTGATCGCCTTTTCTTGCGTTTCCACCTGAGACTTCAAACCTTTGTCGCCGAAATAAATGGAGGTCAAAAACTTCACGTAATCCAGTTCGCCATCGGCGATGGTATCCAGTGAGCGTTCCATTTCTGAGGTAAAACCCAGATCCACGAAAGTCGGCAAAGCCGTCTTAAGTAATTTCGAAACAACCAACGCCGTGAAAGTCGGCACCAAAGCGTTTCCAACTTTGCGGACATAGCCGCGGTCTTGAATGGTCGAAATAATGGTGGCGTAAGTCGACGGACGACCAATGCCTTCTTTTTCCATCGTCTGCACCAGCGAGGCTTCTGTGAAGCGCGCCGGGGGCTTGGTTTCGTGATCGACAGCTTCGATCTTCGAACACTTCACTTTGTCGCCGACCTTAAGTTTCGGCAGCGCCATTTCTTTTTCATCGTTGGCGTCTTCTTCTTTTTCTTCGACGTAGGCCTTTAGAAATCCGGGGAACTCGATCGTCATACCTGACGTCGCGAAAACAGAATCACCGACCTTAAACTTCACGCTCACGATTTTTTGTTCCGCATTGTTCATTTGCGAAGCCACCGTACGCTTCCAAATCAAATCGTATAGGCGGAGCATGCCGCCGGACAATCCGGTTTCTTCCGGCGACATAAAAGTCACGCCCGCGGGACGAATAGCTTCGTGCGCTTCCTGCGCGCCCTTGGCTTTTTTTCCCGTGTACAAACGAGGCTCTGCGGGCAAGTAAGCTTTGCCATAATTTTTTAATATCGTTTCGCGCGCGCCTTCTATCGCCTGAGTCGACAAGTTGGTCGAATCCGTACGCATATAAGTGATAAAACCGCGCTCGTACAATTTCTGCGCAAGCTCCATCGTTTCTCGAGAAGAAAATCCAAGCTTTCGGTTAGATTCCTGCTGCAAAGTGGAAGTGATAAACGGCGGGGCCGGCTTGCGTGAAATGGGTTTTTCTTCAACCTCGTCAACGATCCAGTCTTTGCCCGTCAGTTGCGTCGACCATTTGGTGGCGTCGGCTTCCGAATTCAGCCAAATCATTCCGCCTTTTTTATCTTCCAGCAAAGCACCGGTGACGCTGTCAAAATCCTTACCGGTGGCCACGCGCTTACCGGCCAACAAATGCGAGCGGCTTTCGAAAGCGGTCCCGTCCTTTTCGTTTTGCGCCGACAGCGTCCAATATTTCGAGCGCTTGAAGCGAAGGCGTTCGTGTTCGCGCTCGGCGATCAAGCGGACTGCGACGGACTGAACTCGCCCGGCCGACAAACCATAAGTCACTTTCTTCCAAAGCAACGGAGAAATCGAGTACCCCACCAAACGGTCAAGAATTCGGCGCGCTTCTTGGGCGCGCACCAAGTCATCATCGATTTTGCGAAATTTGGTCAAGGCGGTCTGAATAGCCTCTTTCGTAATTTCGTGAAAAACCATTCGCTTTACGGGGCACTTGGGCTTGAGCACCTCAACTAAGTGCCAGCTAATCGACTCACCTTCTCTATCTTCGTCGGTCGCTAGAATTAATTCGTCGGCACCGGCCAATAGATCTTTGAGTGTTTTCACAATTCGCGTTTTGGTTTTCGGAACGCAATATATAGGTTCAAACTCTTCGCTCACGTTGACGCCGAGATTGGCCCATTTTTCTTTTTTGTACTTTTCCGGAATGTCTTTCGCGCTTTGCGGAAGATCGCGCACGTGACCCATGCACGACTCAACGGTGTACTCTTTGCCGAGGAACTTACGTATCGTCTTGGCCTTGGTCGGGCTCTCTACGATGACTAATTTTTTGCCGGTATTTTTAGACATATGTTTTAGGAATGGACTCATTGACGAAATGTTTCAATGCTTTTCTCTTGACTCAATGCTTCTGTCTTGGACCTATGTGAAGTAATGAAAACAATTTCGGCATTCAAAAACACCGGCGTTCGCATACTTCTCACGGATATCGATGGGACTTTAACTGAAGCCGGGCGATTGCCGGCGCATAGTTACAACAGCTTATGCGAACTATCGAAAGCCGGCTTTACGATTATACCGGTTACCGGACGTCCAGCCGGATGGTGCGAGTTGATTGCTAGACTTTGGCCCGTACACGGGGTGGTCGGAGAAAATGGTGCGTTTTATTTTCGTTACGATAAAAAAATGAAACGCGTCTTCGTGCGCGAAAAAGACCAACGCAAAGCCGATCGCGAAAAGCTGCGCACGATTCGTAAGCAAATCCTCAAGCAAGTGAAAGGTGCGGGCATTGCCAGCGACCAGTTCAGCCGACTCTTTGATCTAGCCGTGGATTTTTGTGAAGACGTAAGGCCCTTGAAAAAAGAACAGGTCCAGCGCATCGTCGAAATCTTCGAAGAGCACGGCGCGGTCGCAAAAGTGTCCAACATCCACGTGAACGGCTGGTTCGGCGATTACGACAAGGTATCGACCTGTAAACTGTATTTAAAAAATGAATTCGGCTTCAGCGAAAAAGAAATGAAAGAAAAATGTGCTTTTGCCGGCGATTCGCCCAACGACGAACCCATGTTTGGATTCCTTCCGCATTCATTTGCTGTCGCCAATATCAAGAATTTTATAGATCAGTTGAAGCACAAGCCCACCTACGTGGCTTCAAAAGACGAAGGCGCTGGGTTCAAAGAAATCGCCGATCGCCTGTTAGCTTTAAAAGCTTAGACATCTCCGCGTTCATACATGACTCACTCTGCGCACGCAGAGTTCCCGCCGCAACCCACTGAATTTACAAATCTATTTCTTCGTCGGATTGCCCAACAAGGCCGCAAACGGATTATTGAACGGCTTTCCACCACCAGGTCCTCCGGGACCACGCGGTCCGCCGCTCGATCCGCCGCTCGATCCACCAGGTCCACGGCCACCGTCTCGGCCATCGCGCCCGCCCCGATTGTCCCGACCACCATCACGTCCGGCCCCGCCGCGCGAATAACCGCGCGGCCCTCCGGCTCGTTGCTGATCGCGATCGCCGTCGCGCTTCGGACCACCACCAGGTCGGCCGCCACCGGTTCGTGCGCCACCAGGCCCACCGCCGACACGAGGTGCCCCTCCGCCGCCTTCACGGCGAGGTCCACCACCACCGCTGGCCTTGGGTTGTCGAGGCTCGCGTGGCCGCAAGTCGACCGGCGCGCGCTCTTCTAATTTCATGCTGAGCGAAATCTGATTTTTATCTAAGTCGACCGCGAGAACTTTGACCTTCACCTGGTCGCCTGGATTCACAACCTTGCGCGGATCTTCAACGAACTGATGTGACAATTCCGAAATATGCACCAATCCGTCTTGGTGCACGCCGATGTCGACGAACGCGCCGAAATTGGTGACGTTGGTCACGATTCCCGGGCATATCATGTCTTTTTTCAGATCTTTCACTTCGTGAACATCTTCACGATAAGTGAAAACCTTGAACATGTCGCGCGGATCACGCCCCGGCTTTTCCAATTCACGGACGATATCGTCGAAGGTGAATTCACCGATCAACTTCGACCACTTGTCGCGCAATGGTAGTAACTTTTGCGCGCCCGGCCCCACCAAAGTACCAACGGTCGCACCGATCTCTAGAGCCATTTCACGTACGGCCGAATAACGCTCAGGGTGAATTCCGGTTCGATCCAAAGCCGATTTACCATCGGCGATACGCAAAAAACCCGCGGCTTGCTCGTACGCCTTTGATGAAAACTGGGCCACTTTCAAAAGCTCTTCGCGCTCTTTAAATAAGCCCGCGTTTTTACGATGCTCGACAATATTTTTAGCAATGGCTGGACCAATGCCGGACACGTACTGAAGCAAGGCCGTCGAAGCCGTATTCAGGTCAACACCCACGGTGTTCACGCAAGATTCCACGACTTCGTGCAAAGACTTCTTCAAGCGCATTTGATTCACATCGTGTTGGTATTGGCCAACACCGATGCTTTTCGGATCAAGTTTGACGAGCTCGGACAAGGGATCTTGCAATCGACGCGCAATCGAAATCGCGCCACGAACGGTGAGATCCAAATCCGGAAATTCTTCGCGCGCATAATCCGAAGCGGAGTAAACGCTGGCGCCGGATTCCGAAATCATAATCACCGGCACTTCTTTGCCCAGTTCTTTCAGAATTTTGCGGATGAACGATTCGGCTTCACGGCCGCCCGTACCATTCCCAATAGCAATCGCCTCGATCTTAATTTTACCAAGCGCCTCAGAGAACAGGACTTTCGCTTTTTCTTGAGCCCCTTCACCTTGAATGTGCAAAACGGTGTGGGAAACAAAATGGCCGGATCGATCAATCAATGAAACTTTGCAACCCGTGCGCAGACCTGGGTCGATCCCCAGTACAACTTTTGGACCAAACGGTGATCCCATCAAAACGTTACGTACGTTCTCGGCAAAAACCTGGATGGCATCGAGGTCCGCGCGCTCTTTCAATTGAGAATGCAATTCGTTTGAAATCGAAGGAATCACGTGCACAGTTAAGGCAATCTTCGCAGTCTGTTTCAAAAACTCTTTAGCTTGCGTGTCGACGGTCGATGCCACGTTTTCAAACCGCTTCTGTAGAGCCTCTTCATCGGCTTCCATCGTGACTTTAAGTTCACCTTCTTGCCAACCGCGGCGCAAAGCAAGATAGCGGTGCGACGCCTTCTTAGAATCTAAATTCTTCACCGGCTCGGAGTACTCCGCATACATTTCGTACTTCGAATGCGATTTAAATTCGGTCGTCTTCGCGGACTTCAATTTACCATTGTTGTAAAATTCATCGCGCACGAGACCGCGCAGCGCAGGATCATTCGATAGCTTTTCAACCAAAATATGTTGAGCTCCGCGCAGGACTTCGTCGTAGGTGGCAAATCCCTTGGCGGCCGAAACGAATTCTTTTGCTTTCACTTCCAAGGTTGTCGCGTCTTGCACTTCACCGTGGCTCAAAGACCAAATCCAATTGGCCAACGGTTCAAGACCGCCTTCGCGCGCCAGCGTGGCTTTTGACTTTTTCTTTTTCTTGAAGGGCCGGTAGATTTCTTCGATTTGATTAAGATCCCAAGAAGCCGTTAGGGCCTTCTTCAGATCGTCAGTCAGATTTCCCTGCTTTTCAATTTCACCCAAGACGAAATCGCGTCTCTGCACGATCGTAGTGAATTCTTCAGAAGCTTCCAAAATGTTGCGGATTTGAACTTCATCCAGATTACCGGTTTTTTCTTTACGGTAACGGGCCATAAAGGGAACGGTTGCGCCTTCCCCGTGTAAAGCCATAACAGCTTCTACCGATTTTGCATTTACGCCGGGAACCTTGCGTGTGATGTAAGAATTTGAACTGACAGAAAGTGTGGTGGCCATAATATTATTTATGTCGGTACATGATCAGACCGTGCGTGGGATCGTAAGGCGAAACGCCCACCGTCACGCGATCGCCGACCACGACGCGGATATTGAAACGGCGCATTTTTCCGCACAGCTTAGCGGCGATCTCGACGTTGTTTTCGAGTTTCACCTTGTATATCCCACCAGCGGCAACATCCGCGATGGTTCCTTCGAGCTGCGCTAAATCGTCTTTGGCCATTAAGTAACCAGGTCCTTTTAATTAAGGTTTATAGTTTGAGATGAGATACTTTATGCCATCTTTAAACAAAACTTCCAAACGATCGTTGCGGTTGGCTAAAATATAGCCCCAACCTAGAACCTTGTGCGTGATCGCGGTCTTCTCTTCGAAAACAGCTTTCATGTTGTATGGCTTCGCATCGATCTGTTCGGCCTTTTTGAACAAAGTGGTCCACTTACCAACGAGGGCCGATGCCGCTTCGTTCGGATTAATGTCGAACGAAATCTTTCGTCCGCGCTTACTTTCTTTCGGCGTTTTCGCCACCTTCACGTCAGCCTTGGCAGGTGCAACGACCGCGGGCGAAGCTTTTGTGTCCGTAGGTTTAGCAGTTTGCAACGCCACCTTGGCTTTTTCGATCTGGGCCTGCGGGCGAACTTCTTTACCAACGCCTCCCGCGGCGGATTTAATCGCCACTTTCTTAGCCTGACCTTTAAGCGCAACCTTGCCGATCACATTGATATTGTTCGTGGAGATCTTGGCTTTTTTAGCCGGACCTTTCGCTTTTGCGTTCAATTTTGCACCCACTGCGGCCGGTGCTTTTTTCAGATTCGGGCCTTTAACAAGTTTAGCAGACTGCCCCCGAGCAGCCATTCTCTTCTGCGGCATGAGAATCTCCTTGTCTAAAATCAGATAGCTGTAAAACCAGATAGCTACATCAATTCTTCTTGAAAGGCTAGGAACTAAAAAGGCATAAAAAACGCTGCAAGGCCTAGCCACTACTGGTTTTTTTCGGGACATTGTTGGGCGATTCGAAAATAAAAAAGGACCTCCTTTATGGCTGTTCACGTTAAGGATTTTTTAACTCAGTTCCCCGATCTTTTGACCCTCATTCGAGGGGCACCTGAGGATATGGTTTCCGCTCTCAAAGACGCTCAGAATGCCGGTAAATCCGATCTCATCTTCGTTTTCAGCCCCAAACATCTCAAAGAAGCCATCTCTACTCGCTCCAAAATGTGGGTCGTTCATAAAGATTTGGCTCAAGCCGTTCCCGCTCAAGTGACCACGATTCTCACTAGCCCGAATGTGCAATTGTCTATGGCTCGCATCGCCAAAGCCTTTTTCCCTCTCGAATCTCACCGCATTCCGATACGGGGCGCCAAAATTCACGCCTCCGCACAAATCTCCAAATCAGCGCGGCTGGGCGAGAACTGCATCATTGGCCCGGGCGCGGTCATTGGTGACGGATGTGAATTAGGGGACTCGGTTGTTATTGGTCCCAATACCGTGCTCGAGCCCCTCGTAAAGATCGGACCGCGCACCCATATTTATCCGTTGGTCTTTATCGGCCGTGAATGTGAAATTGGCGCGGACTGCGAAATTCACCCGAATACGACCATCGGCAGCGACGGTTTTGGCTACGCCTATGACGCCACTTATAAACCCGAACGGTTGACTCATTACGGCCGGGTGATCCTTGAGGACCGCGTACATATCGGCGCCGGCGTGCAAATCGACCGTGGCACGTATCTCGACAGCCGCATCGGTGCCGATACCAAAATAGATAATCATTCCCACTTCGGTCACAATATTGAGATCGGACGCAATGTCATTATCCCCGGCGGAATGGTCGCCGCGGGCAGTGCCAAGATCGGAAACTACGTCATGTTTGGTGGCCGCACCACGGTCGGCGGACATCTGGAAATTCCCGACAGAACAAAGGTCTCGGCCGTTTCGGTCGTGGGCAAAACTATTGATAAACCGGGAGACTACGGCGGCTTCCCGCTTCAAGAAATCAGCGAAGCGCTGAAGACTCGCGCCACCCTGAGACACTTACCTGAGATGTACAGACAGCTACGCCAAATTATGAAACATTTGGGTTTGAAAGATAAACCTTAGGTGATCGGATAATTCAAAAGTCGACACTCGATCGGGCCATTAAAGATCGGCGTGCGCGTTTTTGCCTTGAGCTTCATACCCGCACTGACTTCCGGATCACCACTCAAAACAAAAGCATTCCAGCCTTTAAATTCCTTTTTCAAAGTGGAGGCAAAGACGGTCATCAGCTCGGCCGCGGCTTTCCGATCTTGTAAGCGAATCCCGTAGGGTGGATTTGTCAGAACAATTCCGGGTTCTACGCCGCCCGGCGCCTTCAAATCCTTCACGTCTTTCACCTGAAACAAAATCCAATTTTCTAAACCCGCCGCTTTGGCATTCAAACGAGCTTTTTCAATCACTGATGCATCTTTATCGAAGCCAAACAAATACGGCTTCGAAGGCGCGGCTTTCCGAACGGGAGCCTCTTTGCGCAACTGATCGAAAACAGCACTTTGGAAAGTCCGTAACTTTTCGAAGGCGAAATCACGTCGCCGTTTCAAGGTCGAGGTACCGACCATCGTCAATGCGGCCTCGATCAGAATAGTTCCCGAACCACAAAAAGGATCAACGATCGGAGTCGGCGCTGACCATTTCGCCATCTTCAGCATCCCTGCGGCAACGTGTTCTCGCACTGGCGCCTCGCCCGCGACTTTACGATACCCGCGATTCGAGAGCGACTCACCCGTCAAATCGAGAGCCACCGACACCTTAGGACCGATCACCCGAATGACAATGCGCAGATCCGCTTTTTCTTCGTCACCAACGCTAGGACGTTCATTGAATTTTTCTTGAAACTGATCAACGATGGCGTCCTTTGTCTTCATAGCCACGAAGCGCTGATCACGCAGATTCTTATTCTCACGAACGTGAGCCTCTACGCGCAAAGTTTGATGCGGGAAAATGTACTGTGTAAAATCGTGTCGTTTGAAAAGCGCAGCATAAAGGTCGTCTTGATTGTAGGCATCGAAATCCAGAATCGGCAAAAGCACACGAGTGGCCAAGCGCGCGTCCAAGTGCACACGGTACAGATCTGACCAAGAGCTGTCGAATTCGACCGAATCCGAAAGCTTTCGCACACGTTTAATTTTAAGGGACTGCAACTCCGCCTCGAGCGGTTCGAGAAGCCCGCGCGAGGTGATCGCCAAAAATCTTGGCATTATTCTTCCACGGCATCTTCGCGATCATCCTTGAGCTCTTTGTTGAACAGCGCTTTAAAAACTTCACGCTGAAGGCTGCGCGCGTCCGTGTGCATCGCGGCCTCTGGAATTGCGGTTTGCACCTGAAGGTCTTCTTCGTCGGCACCACCGGGATAACTGCGTTTTACATTCAAGGAGCTCGGCACCGCGGCGGGTTCGCGCTCGGGCTCAGGCTCACTTAAAAAATCTTCAGCCGTCGCCACTGAACCGATCAGCCCAAGGGCCAGCATCCATTTCAACATTTTCATTCCTTTATCCTATCACAAACGACGATGTAATTTCATGGGGATTTGTTGCCGAACTTGGGTGATGGACTCGCGCGACAACTCCACCATGCTCAATCCGGGCTTCTTATCCATATCTACGAGCACCCGACCCCACGGATCCACGACCAAAGAATGTCCGAACGTGCGTCGGACCTGATCACCGGACACGTGCTCGCCTGTTTGGGCGGGCGCGGCCAAATAGGTCTGCGCCTCGATGGCTCGTGCCTTCAAAAGCGTATGCCAATGCGCTTCTCCGGTGGGGACCAAAAAGGCAGAGGGAACTAAAATCAAATCGGCGGCCTGAGCATAAGGAAAATAAAGTTCACTAAAGCGCACGTCGTAACAAATACTTAGACCGATTTTCCAGCCTCGAAAGTCCAAAATCTGCGGACCTAAGCCACTCTCAAAGTAATCCGACTCGCGTACGGGAGGAGCTCCGACCACGTCGACGTCAAACAAATGTACTTTTGAATAAACGACGCACGGCTCAGCACCAGGCTCAAAAAGAATGGTAGAATTTGTAAACTTGCCCGATTCACTTTTAAGCGGCGTGGTCAGCAGAATCGCGGTGGAAGATTGAGCGACCTTCGATTGCAGTTCTTTAAGATCTTCCCAGCTAAAACTTTCTATTTTAGAGCCCGAACGTATTCGGAAATACAGAGTGTTCTCCGGAAATACGACCAGATCCGCTTGAGCGGCTACGGCTTCTGAAAACATCAAAATCACAGCTTCGAGATTGGTGAACAGCTGATCCACCGACGTCATTTGCGCCACGGCAAGTTTTAATTTGTTCGAAGTCATGGGGCTATTCTACGCTAGCGGTAATTCGCGTGGCACTAATGTCGCGGCAATTCCAATTTGATTTTTCCAGGTTACTTTTGATGTTGTTCAAGAAATTCACACAGCTCTCTTGATTTTTCCCCGAGCCGACATTTTTCTCTGAGCCAAGTTTTGAATAGAATGTGGTGCAAACCGCGCCTTCAACTTGCACGCGGATGGTCCGTACTTCTTTGCGATTTTTGCAGAGCCAGTAAGACTTGTTCTCAACTTCTACGGTCGATTCCGCTGCGCAAATGACCGAGCCGGCCACTACCGCGGAAATCGAAAGAAGTTTTATAAAAGTGTTGAAGGACCAGAACATGACGTCCTTATCGGCACAAACCATCCTAAGTCGTAGCTTTTTTTGCGCCAGCCTTTTTGGTTTTAGCTGTCTTAGTCTGAGCCGCAGGACCTTCGACGAGCTTTAAATTCGAGTAATGAATCAAGCCTTCCTTTTTTTGAAGGCCTTCCTTCTTGTCGAAGTGGGTCTGAATCCGAATTCCCGCCACGCGGACAGCCATTTTGTTCGGCACGATCTCTAAAACCGAGCCTTTTTTGCCCTTTTCGCTACCGGCAATCACCTGAACGGTTGAACCTTTTTTGATCTTCAATTTCATAGACATGGTTATTTCGCTTTCTTAGTGCGTTTTAAACCTTGGCCACGCAGCTTACGGAGCATACGGGTTTTCAAGGAAAGTGCTCTTTTAGAGAGGCGAGCGTCGTCCTGGTTAAGCAGGAACTTGTCGATGCTGCCGACGTGGTCAATCGACTTAATCGTCGATGAGGCGATCTTCAACGAAACCATTTCCCCCAGCAAAGCACTAAATAGTCGTTTTTGCTGAACATTTGGCAAAGCCACAGACTTTGTCTTGATGTTCGAGTGGGAGACGAGGTTTTTTACTTCAGGGGATTTCCCTGTTAATTCACAACGAGGCATAGTCTGTTCTCCGAGAAGATCGATAATGGTGCAAAGGCATTCTATAGAAGAAACCATAAGCGCTTGGCAACCCAAAAACGCTTGTTGTGGCCTCGAACTTCGAATATACCTACGTGGCTCAACGGAAAAGGTGAAATTATGGAAAGAAACAACAGAGATCGTGGTGACCGCAACGACCGCGGTGATCGTGGAGATCGTGGTGATCGTGGTGATCGTAACGCAGACCGAGGCCAAGATATGGACCGAGGCGGTGACGAAAAGGGCATGAAAAAGAACTACCGTTCTAAGTTCCGCCCCGATTACCCGGCGGACTTCGAATTTGATTATAAAGACCCGGTGACCTTAGGCCGCTTTATCATGGAAAGCGGAAAAATCGTTCCCTCGCGCATCAGCAAACTTAGCTCAGCTCAGCAAAAGGCCGCCGCAGCCGCTGTTCGCAAGGCACGCAGCCTGGCTCTCTTGCCGAACGGCACGGAAGCTTACGATACCTTTGAGCGCCCCGAAACGATTTCGCCGAAGCCCTTTTCTGTAGAATAAATGATTGATTAGGCTCGACCGAGCCTGACCAGCTGCTGGCTCGGCTCGCGCTTCGCGGGCCTTCTTAATTCACGCTTGGGCGTGCTTGCGGTTACGCCATAACCTAGCGATGTCGATCAAGGTTCCAATAATCAAAAGACTGAATACAGTTGTGGAGAGCCGATGAAAAATCGGTCCGTCCAACCCGAGAATATGAACATCCTCGAAAGCCCTTTCGCTATTCAAAAAGCGAGTCACAAACATGGGAATCGAAATCATAAAGACGTGCACCAGTAGCGGATACCAATAGAGGAGATGCCACTTGCCGGAATACCGGAATGTCCGCACGACCATATAAAGACCACTGGTGATGAAGTAGCTGCCGGCCACCGCCCCGGCAATCAGTCGGTTATCGATAAGCGAAAACGATAGTCCGGCCACCGCAATCGCGAGTATCTGTAACCCCAAAAAAACCAATAGCTCTTTATAAGTCATCACCGCTCCCCGGACGTCCGAAACCCGTTGTCCGGACTTCGGCTCTAGGTTCCCACTCCTTGCGCCACCACTCAAGGTTCGCCTTTGCACGTTAGGCGACTCAGGAGGTAACTATGCACCTAAATCTAAACTTGCTCCATCATCAGCTGGTCGACTTCGGATTAAATCCGAGCGAATGGATCTTAGAGTTCACTAGAAAATCCGGAGACCTGTTCCACTTGAACATCCGTCATCAAACGGACCACGATCTGATTCTTAACGGCTGGGCCGTCGCTGAATCGTGGCTCGAGTTAAGTTTTCAAGGATAGCGGCCGCAGTTTTCAGAAAATATAGACAGGTCCCAAACTTCGTTGCGGGCCAGATTATTGGCCCCGGGAAGTTCTTTCATCATCTTGTCGCGATATTTATTCCAGCTGCTCTCGCCGTAAGTGTTCTGTATCCGGGCCTTCAACTTACAAAATAAAGAGATATCCGCAGTGTCCAGCCAACCGAATTTAGCGTGGTAGGCCGAAGGTGGCTTTTCCCCCCACGCAAGGCGAACCAATAAATTCATCGTGTCCCACATGGCCTTCTGCACTTCGGGAACCGAGCCAGCCGCCGAAGGACATTCGCGCGTGAGGGTGTCCAGATCAGTGAGCAAGACCTTAACGTTATTGAAGAGCTCGTAACAGCCCCCCGGATCATTCGTTTTCTTACAGCGATCACGAAGACTTTCGAACTTCGAGCACGCGTACTCTTCTTCGGCCCGGTTTTCGCTCTTACCCAGCGAGATCAGTGGATCCACTTTGCGATAGCAAATATGTTTCGCACGGACCCCTTTTTTTGCCGTGTCCTTATAAAGCAGCAGTTTCTGCGAAGTTTGAATAAACTGCATTTGGGTATCACAGACGGAAACCGGAGGCTGGCTTAAGACGATAAACAAGATCCCGCCGACGATCGATACGACCGCCAAAGTTGATTTAGAAAACTGCGAAAGAAATTTATCCATCCCCTAGTATCGTGACACAAGGTAGGCCCCAAAAGCAAAGAGCCGGGCTTCCCCGGCTCTTCGTCTTAGACTTTCAATCCTATGATTAGAACGTGAGCTTGCCTTCAACAGCCACGTGCATGATGCCTTCGTCTTTTTTCGTGGTCGTGTTGTCGTAACGATCGCCGGGCATAAAGTAGCCTAGGCGAAGCATGGTGCTCATACCGCCGTCGTAGCGGCGCTCGGACCAAAGATCTATTTCGTCACCCAGTTTATCGCTGGTGCCGCTGCCTTGACCAAGGCCCGATCCAAAACGTCCGAAGCTGGTCGTGCCCTTGCTCTCGGTTCGCGAAAACATGTTGTAAGAAAGACCGATGTCCATTTGATCCGAAGGCTTCATCGTCCAACCCACAGCGATGTGGGTCAAGTTACCCCAGCCAAAAAGATCCATCAGACCAGCGTTGCCATGCTGTTCATAGAAGTAGGGATCATACTGTTCAGCATCGCCATCGGAGTCGTTCGCATCACCCGAATCGACGTGATACATCACGTGAAAACGGCTAGCCATGAAGCTTTCAAGGTTAAAACCGAGTTCGGCTTGATACATCATGCCCTTCGCATCCAACGACGTTTTAGCTCCGTTGTTGGCGATACTGCGATAGTCACCCGACTGCGCAGCGTAGTGGGCTTTCGCATCAATCATGCCGAAGTTGAAACCCAATCCCAAACCATAGCGCAAAGTCTTCTGAGCGTCGTTCGACTGAACCGTAGTGCCCGGCTGGGTTGAAGCGCCGCTAGTCTTAACAGCGTCATTGTTGTCTTGAATGACATGGACGTTAACCATCTTCATCCAATCCGGCATCGACTTTAGGTCAAAGCTCAGACCATACGCCGTATGCTTGGGATCACCGGCCTCGCCCGAACCCTGGGTACGCTCTTCGTAGTTGAAGACCAAACCAGTGAAACGACCGAATTCGGCTTCCCAGGTTCCGGTCAAACCGTCGAACGCGCCAGGATTTTGCTCCCAGTCATTGTAGGCAAACACGGTGCCGTCGGCGATTTGGAAGTTCATGCGCCCGATGCGCATCGTGAAGTCATCCGAAACCATCCAGTTCATGTAGGCTTCGTTCACGTTCAGGAAATTTTCTTGGTTATTCGGATCAGTACCAGCCGCGCCCTGTGCTTCTCCGGTATTGGTCTGACCGATGTTGTTCGTGCCGTTTCCACCGAAATCCGCCGCGTGCAACAAAGTCATGTGAGCCGAGAATTTCTCGTTGGCCTTGTAATGCGCGCCCATTTTGAAGCGATGCTCAGCAAAGCTATCATTGCCCTTGCTGCCCGACTGATTCTGCATAAAGAAATAGCGCGGGCGGTATTCAGCGCTTGGGGTGAACTCAGATTTACCTTTATCTTGCGCATTCGCCAGCGGCACAGCTGCCACAAGCGTTGCAAGAGCAAGTAGTCTTCTCATGATGGAACTCCTTTTGTTGTGTTCTTGGTGTCTTAAACTTTGATGATATAAATCCATTTGAGGCACTCCGGCCTGGGTCTTGCCTAGTTTAACTCGCAGTTACAATCACTAGGTTTAGTGGGCAGCCACGGACGACATTCGCGATTTCAACGCACAAGCTAAATGCTAGATCGTCTCTAACAAGAGGCAATACAAAAATTGCCTCTCGTATATTAGTGCGTCAAATTCTCGCGATTTGACATGATTTTTAGAATTGCATAGCTTGTCTGCCACACCTAAGAGATTTGAGTGTGTGTTCAACAGTCCACAGGTCTAGTCTAGTTTCACATTTCGGCGAGTAGCGCAGTCTGGTAGCGCACCTGGTTTGGGACCAGGGGGTCGCAGGTTCGAATCCTGTCTCGCCGACCAATTTTCGAAGACCGCTGAAGTGGTGAAGCATAAAAATCTAAGAACACTAAATACTTAATAACACTGAAGAGGGCTTCGCATCCTTCACCTGAATATTTCGTGAAACTTCACGAAATGTCCTGAGTTTGCTACTTTTTTCCTTTTATTTTATTGAAGTTCCTCGTTACAAATTCAGAGGTTATGCTGATTTGTTTTATAAGTCTTTTTTTTACACTTTTGCACGCGTTCGCTGAACCTAAGTGCCTGGATAAAATTTCCGTCATCAACGACTGGCTGGAAGCCAACATTGAACGGGGGTTAATTGAGACAACAGCGGACGACGGCAAGCCGATGAACATTCGCATTTCTGAAAGAGAAAAACAGCTCCATCTGACTTTCGAAAAAACGAAAGAAGGAATATGGGCTGAAGGTCTCACCACAGTGTG